>NZ_JBAGKV010000011.1:0-189443 GCF_037049705.1 Janthinobacterium sp. LPB2021202312-11-4
GAAAATACGCTGCAACGGCCTCACAAATTTGCACAGTTATTTTCGATTCAGAACACTAGAATAGGCCCACCTTTTTCGGAGCCAGAGCCTTTTATGCCAGATTCGGTTGACGCCCCAGGGCTGTCAGATTTACCGCTGGACGACTTGGTGGCGTGTCATGAGTGCGACCTGCTGATGCGCAAGCCCGAACTCGCCCATGGCGAGAAAGCCCTCTGTCCGCGCTGCGGTTACGAGCTCTACGCCCATCGGCATAACGTCGTCCAGCGCAGCCTCGCCTTGGTGCTCGCCGCACTGTTGTTGTATGTCCCGGCGAACTTTTTACCCATCATGCAGCTCAATCTACTCGGGCAGTCGTCGCAAGACACTGTCTGGACCGGCGTTGTCGGCCTGTTCAACACCGGCATGCAAGGCGTCGCGGTGATTGTGTTCCTCTGCAGCATGGGGATTCCGCTGCTCAAGCTGCTCTGTCAGTTGGCCGTGCTACTGAGCATTCGTTTCAATGTCGGGCGCAGCTACGGTTTGTTGCTCTATCGCATTTACCACCACCTTCGGGACTGGGGGATGCTCGAGGTTTACCTCATGGGCGTGCTGGTAGCGATCGTCAAACTGGCAGATATGGCAGCCATCACCGTGGGTCTTGGCCTGGCGTGCTTCATCAGTTTGTTGTTGGTCCAGGTGTGGTTGGAGGTTGTGATGTCGCCTCACCAGATCTGGCAGGCTTTGTCAGGAGAAGATGCCCATGCGGGCGATTGATGCAGGCATTCTGATTTGTACTGAATGCCATGAGTTGAACAAGCAGGAAGCCGACACCGACGAGCAGGTCTGCACCCGTTGCGGTGCGCTGGTTCACGCCCGTCGTCCGAACAGTTTGATGCGCACCTGGGCATTGCTGATCACCGCCGCGATTCTCTACATCCCCGCCAACGTGCTGCCGATCATGACCGTCAGCTCCCTGGGCAAGGGCGATCCCAGCACCATCATGTCTGGCGTGATCCAACTGGTGCAGCACGGCATGATTCCCATCGCGGCCGTGGTGTTTATCGCCAGTATTCTGGTGCCGACGTTCAAACTCGTCGGCATCGCCCTGCTGTTGTTTTCGGTGCAGCGCCGCCAGCCACTGTCGGCGCGCCAACGCATTGTGATGTACCGCTTCATCGAGTTCATCGGCCGCTGGTCAATGCTGGACATCTTTGTGATTGCCATCCTGGTGGCGGTCGTGAATTTTGGACGGCTTGCCAGCGTCGAAGCCAATCTTGGCGCCATCGCCTTCGCCAGTGTGGTGATTTTGACGATGCTTGCCGCAGTTACTTTCGATCCCCGACTGATTTGGGATAACACGGAGTCGGACGACGACCATGACTGATTTGCCTACAGCGAAAACCCGACCGGCCTCGAACTGGTCAGCTATCTGGGTCCTGCCACTGATCGCCTTGATCATCGGTGGGTGGCTCGGCTGGCGTGCCTACAACGAAACCGGAATAGAGATTCAGGTTCGTTTCGAAAGCGGTGAGGGCATTCAGGCCAACAAGACCGAAGTGGTCTACAAAGGCATGTCGGTGGGTAAGGTGAAGACCCTCAAGCTTGATGACGAAGGCAGCGCCAAAGGCGTCATCGCCACCATCGAGATGAACAAGGACGTGGAGCAATACCTCAAGACCAGCACCCGTTTCTGGCTGGTTAAACCGAGCGTGAGCCTGGCGGGTATCACCGGTCTGGAAACCCTTGTGTCGGGCAATTACGTCGCCGTCAGCCCCGGTGAAGGTGAGCCGACCCGCAAGTTCAAGGCTCTGGCCGAAGAGCCGCCGCTGTCGGACTCCAAACCCGGTCTGCACCTGACCATCAAGGCTGATCGCCTCGGTTCGTTGAATCGCGGTAGCCCGGTGTTTTACAAACAGATCAAGGTTGGCCAGGTCAAAAGCTATCTGCTGTCCGAAGATCAAAGTACGGTCGAACTCAAAGTTTTTATCGAGCCGACCTACGCCAGCCTGGTGCGCAAACACACGCGCTTCTGGAACTCCAGCGGCATCAGCATCGACGCCAACCTCTCCGGCGTGAAAATCCGCAGTGAATCCCTGGCCAGCATCGTCGCCGGCGGTATCGCGTTTGCCACGCCGGAAAATCGCAAGGACAGCCCGCCCACCGATCCAAGTCTGCCGTTCCGTTTGTATGAAGACTTCGACGCGGCGGCTGCCGGTATTCGGGTCAAGGTCAAACTCAGCGATTTCGAAGGCCTGCAGGCTGGCCGCACGCCGGTCATGTACAAAGGCATTCAGGTCGGTAACTTGAAGGCGCTGAAGATCGATCCGGATTTGTCCGGTGCCACCGCAGAGCTGACCCTCGACCCGCTGGCCGAAGATTATCTGGTGACCGGCACCCAGTTCTGGGTGGTCAAACCGTCGATTTCCCTGGCCGGTATCACCGGTCTGGAGGCCTTGGTCAAAGGTAACTACATCGCGATTCGCCCCGGCGACAAGGGCAGTGCGCCGCAACGCGAATTCGTGGCCCGTGCCAAAGCGCCGCCGCTGGACCTGCGTTCGCCGGGACTGCACATGGTGCTGTTCACCGAGAATCTCGGCTCGCTGGAAGTGGGCAGCCCGATTCTCTACAAGCAGGTCAAGGTCGGTTCGGTTCAGAGCTACCAGTTCTCCAAGACCAAAAAACAACTGATCATCGGCGTTCACATCGAGAAAGAATACGAAGGCCTGGTCAACGCTTCATCGCGGTTCTGGAACGCCAGCGGTATCACCCTCAGCGGTGGTTTGACCGGCGGAATCCAGGTCAAGAGCGAGTCGTTGCAAAGCCTGATGGCCGGGGGCATTGCCTTCGAGACACCGGAAGCCAAGGCGCCGCTGCAAAAGAAAATCCCGCGTTTCCGTCTGTTCCCGAGCCATGACGACGCTAACCAGAAAGGCACGGTGGTGACGATCAAGGTCGATCGCGCCGACGGTTTGCGCACCGGCACGCCGGTTCGTTTCAAAGGGCTGGATGTCGGCAAGATCGAGGACGTTGACCTCACGGACGACTTGCAGTCAGTGATGCTCACCGCACGGATTACCGAAGTGCCGGAACGCATTGCACGGGCCGGCAGCCAGTTCTGGGTAGTCAAGCCTGAGCTGGGCTTGATCAAGACCTCGAACCTCGAAACCCTGGTCACCGGTCAGTACATCGAAGTGCAGCCCGCGCCGAAAAACCTCGGGCCGCAGAAGAACTTCGTCGCGTTGGCCAATCCGCCGGAGTCCGCCAAGCAAGAAGCCGGGTTGAGCCTGGTACTGAGCGCGGCGCGTCGGGGTTCGCTGAAAACCGGCGTGCCGGTGACGTACCGTGAAATCACCGTGGGCAAAGTGACGGGTTATGAGCTGGGGCAGACCGCAGACCGCGTATTGGTGCACATCCTGATCGAGCCGAAGTACGCGCCATTGGTGCGTAGCGGCACGCGGTTTTGGAACACCAGTGGTTTTGGTCTGGACTTCGGTTTGTTCAAAGGCGCCACGGTACGGACGGAATCGTTGGAAACGCTGATCCAGGGCGGTATCGCTTTCGCCACGCCGGACGGTGAGCGCATGGGCAACCCGGCCCGACCTGAGCAGACTTTCCCGCTGTTCGACAAGTTCGAAGATGAATGGCTGACCTGGGCGCCGAAGATTCCTCTCGGCAAATAATCTAACGGCGTCTGTGATGACGCCTTCGCGAGCGAGCCCGCTCCCACAGTGGATTTGTGCACGGCGCATAACCCCTGTGGGAGTGGGCTTGCTCACGAAGAGGCCCTCAAAAACACCTTCAATAAAAAAGGCCGCAATCCAATGGATCGCGGCCTTTTTCGTCTCTAGCGGTTCAACTCAAACCGCATCCAGCTCCGGCTCATCCGCTTCAGCCTTCTCCGTTGCCTTCACCTCATCGTGCCGACGAATGTACTTCCAGTCCGCCTCATCAATGTAGATGCCGTTCGGCCCGCTGCCACCTTCCAGGTCAATCGCCACACTGGCGCAGACCTGCGGCTTCACACTCGCCAGGATCGGCACGAAGCCCAGTTGCAGGCTGGTTTCCAACAAGGCTGCCTGGTTCTTCTCATCGATGTCCGCGGCCTCGTCGAGGTAGTACGGCAGGCGCACACGGCCGGCCTGGTCGCGGTCCATCAAGTGCAGCAACAAGTACATGTTGGTCAGCGCTTTGATGGTCATGGTGGTGCCGTTGGACGCCGCGCCGTCGATGTCGGTGTGGATCACCGGTTGGCCGTTGACCTTGGTAATTTCGAACGCCAACTCGAACAAGTCCTTGAGGCCGAGTTGGTTGTGGTTCGCTGCCACCAGACGCGCCAGGTATTCCTTGGCTTCTTCGTTCTTGTTGTCCTGATCGGCGCTTTGGCTCAGATCGAACACGGAGAGGGTTTCGCCTTCTTCGTACTGGCCGGCGCTGTGGATGATCTGGTCGATGTGCTTGAGCGCTTCCTTGTTCGGCGCGAGCACAATGCGGAAGCTCTGCAGGTTGGAGACCTGACGCTTGTTGATCTCGCGGTTGAACAGCGCCAGTTGATGCTCAAGGCTGTCGTAGTCGCTGCGGATGTTGCGCAGGGTCCGGGCGATGTCGGTGACCGCCGCACGGCGCGCCTTGCCCAGGGTCAGGGCTTCGTCGGTACGGTGCGCGTACGCGTTGATCAGCAATTGCAGACGACGCTCCATATCGTCTTCGCTGTCGAACTTGGCCACGCCTTTGAGGCGGACCTGCGCATACAGCGCCTCGATCTGACCGTCGCTGCGCTGCAAACCCTGCCAACTGTCCTGATAGTCGTTGAGCAGCGGCAACAGGTTGTCCATGGAGTCATCGATCGGGTCCATGAATGGCGTGCCGAACGGCATATCGGCCGGCAACAACTGACGGCGACGCAGGGCATCGTCGAGGGTGCGTTGCTTGGCTTCCATGTCACCGATCTGGCGGCCGACCAGTTGCAGCTTGGCCGACAATTGCTGGACGCGCTCGGTGAAGGCATCGCTGGAGCGCTTCAACTCTTCCTGCGCCGCTTCCATCTGTGCCAGTTGCTCAAGCTTGTCGTCTTCCTCGGCGCTCAGGGTTTGCGCGCGACGGAAATCTTCCAGGGCTTTCTGCGCGTCCAGCACTTGCTGGTACAGCGCTTCGGTCTGGGTCTTGCTCGCCGCGCGGTCAGCGACCACGGCAGCCTGGGTTTTCAGTTGCTTGAGTTCTTTTTCCAGACGCTCTTTCTGATCGCGCAACGCGGCACGGTCAGCCAGGGCTTGCAGGGCCGGCGGCTCGATGTGCGAGATGTCGATCGCCAGGCCAGGCACTTCAAAACGCTCGCCCTTGAAGCCATCGAGGATCAGTTCCAGGGATTTGACCCACTGGCCGTCCTCGTCCAGCGTAATGCCGTGCTCACCCAGCGGCAGGCTGAACAGCGCGCTGTTGAATAGGCGCATCAAACGCTCGACGTCCTGTTGCGAGAACTCTTCGCGTAGGCGCGCATAGCTGTTGTTGTCAGCGTGATCGAGTTGCTGCTTCACCGACTTCAGGCGTTTTTCCAGATCCCGCAGACGCTCGTCGAGGTCTTCGGCGCTGAACTGCCGGGACTGGGCCAGCGCACCGGCCAGTTCATCGTGGGCATCCTTGGCGGCCAGCAGTTGTTGCTCAAGGACTTTGACGTCAGTGACCAATGCGAAGCGATGCTTGAGCACCGACAACTCGCCGAGCCAGCGCTGGATGCCGGTGATTTCCCGTTCCAGGCGCATCAACTCCTGAGTGCCGCCGCGTTGATCGTTTTGCAGCGCATCCTGTTCGTGACGGTAGTGCTCGGCCTGAATGGTCAGCTCTTCCTTGCGTGCACTGGCGTAGTCCGACCAGGTGCCGAGCAACGAGTCGAGCAACGGCGAGATGCGATGCAACTTGCCGCGCAGGATGTTGCGCTGGGCAACTCCGGAGGCCAGTGCTTCAACCAACGGGCCGGCGGTGACCAGCGAGTTGTAGTCCTGCTCCATGCGTCGTACATCGCGGAACGCTTCTTCGCACGCCGCGATGTAATCGACACTGCCGGAACGCAGGCTGTGTTCGAAGGCATCGAGGAACAGTTGCTTGAGTTTGGCTGCGGTGATTTCGCGCATGTGCAGCAGGTTGATGAACAGTGCGCGGAAGGTCTTCAGGCTCTGTTCGCTGGTGGAACGCAGCGGGATCAGCGTCAGGTCCAGCGGAATCGAGGTGTGGCCACCGACCAGCAGACGACGCAGTTCATCCGGCTTGAGTTCGTAGGCTTTCAGGCCTTCGCGCTCAAGGTTGGTGAACAGCTCTTTCTGACGCAGGCAGGTGTCGTTTTTCTGGTAATGGGCCAGGTCCAGTTTGCCGGCGTAGGCAAAGAACTGGTGACCGAAACCACCGCCCGGGCCACGACCGACCACGCCGATCACGTGCGGGCCGTGGGGCAGCGAGACTTCCACCAGGATGTAACTGGTGTCCGAGGCAAAGTAGAAACGCCGGGATTGTTCCAAGGTGTACTTGCCGAAACTCATGTCCGACATGCGTGCCAGGATCGGGAACTGCAAGGCGTTGATCGACGCGGATTTACCGAGGTTGTTCGCGCCGTAGACCGACAGCGGCTCTTCCAGCGGAAACAAACCGAGGCTGTAACCGGCGGTGTTCAAAAGGGCGAAGCGGCGAATGCCGTAGCGTTCCTTGCTCATGCGTCGGTCTCCTGTTCTTCGGCGATGGCGCGGGCCATGGCGTCTTCTTCGCTTTCTTCTTCGAAATCACTGAGGTCCAGCGGGTCATCGGTTGCCAGCAGTTTTTCGTCGCTGTCGTCGTCGATCAACACCGGAACCGGCAATGGCAACACGCTGTGCAGACTGGCCGCCAGATCGCGGTCCTGTTGAACCGAGAGGCAAACATCGAGGAACCGGTGCATCGGCGGCAGGAAACGGTAGATGCCGTTTTCTTCGCCGGCGAAACCGAGCTGAGTCATGCGACGCATGATTTTTTCTTCGAGTTCTTCGACGGTCTGCACTTCGGCCTGGATAAACAGGTCGCGGTACTTCTCCAGCAGCGACGGCAATTCATCACGGCCGAGGCTGCCGCCATCCAGTACGGCGACCGGGTCGCGGCCCTGATCGGCCAGGTGCTCGACGAGGATGAAGGTGAACAGCGCCAGACGCTGTGCGGTCTTGTTCACCGCCGCCGCCGCCAGCTCCGGCACGAAGTAATAGAAACCACGGGTGTCGCAGACCAGTTCAAAACCCAGCGCCCGGAACAGCGTGCGGTACTGGTCCTGGAAGTTCGACAGTTGCGCGTACAGCTCCGGATCGCGGCGGCTGACGTGGTAGCCCTTGAACAGCTCGCGAAAGATCGGCGCCAGTTGGGACAGTTCGGATAGATCAAGATGCATGGGGTGTGCTCGCAGAATTCTCGGCAGCGCTGTCGCCGGCCGAGAGCAGGGCGAAGGAGCGCAGGCTGACCTGGTGCTCGTGAGTGTGATAATCGCGGCGTTCCAGACGCTCGCGTTTGAAGCGTTTCTCCCGCGACAGGCGCGAGAACCAATAAAGCAATTCGTCGGTGGCGCCGTCCGGCTCCTGTTCCAGCAGCCAGGTCATCAGGTCCGGCATCGGCAGGGCGTCTTCGCAGCGTTCGAGCATTTCCCGAACCGTGCGTGGCGCGCGCGGGGCTTCGCCTTTCTGGGTTTTGTGAGCCTTGGGGAAACGCGCCGGTTTCGGCTCGAAACGTGCCAGGGCATACACGTAGGCTTCGACTTGGCTGGCACTGCCGAGGAAGGTGCTTTGCGGACGGGTGAACATCGGCATCGCGGCTTGCGGCACCGCATCAATGCCTTTGCGCCGGATCGCCGACAAGGCCAGTGCCGCGCCACGGGTCACGGCGTTGTGGCGGCGGGCCTCTTCACGCAGCGGCAGCAGCAGTTCACGGGCGTGACGCAGGGTCAGTTGGGCGCTGGTCTGCATTTCGAGGATGCGTGCGTGGGTGCGCAGCAGCATGTCGTCATCGACCAAGTGGCCGAGGCGCTGCTGTTCGGTGAGCATGCGCAGCAGAACGTTCTCGACCTTGCGCACGCCTTGTTCGAAGGCGCCGTCGGCGTTGACCAGTTGAATCATTGGCTCGACGTATTCGTCCCAGGTCGCGAGCACTTCGGCGTAACGCTGACGCAGGGGGATTTGCCGGTCGCTGGTCTTCGCGCGTTCGGCGACGGCCACCAGGGCCTGTTCGTCGTTGGCGAGTTTTTTCAAGACATCGCGCACGCGCATGTCGAGCAGGCGCAACTGGCGCGCCAGATCATGGCCGTCGCGGATGTCGAAGGCGTCCTGGATATAACCGGCCAGGCGTTCGAGGTGGCGCAGATAGGCTTCGATTTCCAGGCACAGGCCCAAGCGGTGCTCACGGCGCAGGTAGGCGAGGAAGTCGTGGATCTGCGCGTTGAGCTCGAAGCGGTTCGGGCTTTTCGCCACGGGCACCAGAATGTCGAGGCGGATCCACACGTCCAGCAGGCTGGTGATGTCCTGCGGGGTACTGTCCAGTTGCTGGGCGGCCAACTGTGAACGCAGTTCGTTGAGGCTCAAAGTGCCTTGGTCGAAGTGCTCGCACAGTGGCTCCAGAAGTGCCCAGTGTTCAGCGAGGGCGCGCAAGACGCGCTTGGGTTCGATCATCGGGATGGCCGGCTGGTTGACGATTAAAAGCGGCGATTGTACTGCATCACGCCGGTTGCGATTCACTCTCGGGACGGACAGTCGGCTTTCTAACGATCAAGCGCGGGCGATCTTCGGCGAAGGGCGGTAGAATCAGCGCACTTTTAGTTATCCACAAGTGGCCGACCTTTGCTTATCGAGTCCCGTCGCCGCGCTTATTTGACCGCCATGCAGGTGGTCAACTGGCTGCCGCGCACCGAATTGCCCTTTGCCGCGCCCTCGCGACCCGAATTGCTGGAGATGCCCGAGCCGTTGGTCATCGCCCCGGCGGTGCCGGTTGTTGTGGCTGAGGCGCCCGTGGAACCGGTGATAAAGCCGACTGAGCGGGTGAAGATCGAGGTGCCACGGCCATCGCTGGCCAGCACGCGCACTAACGCGAAAGTCGAAGAAGAGGCGGCGCCGGCCGCCATCAAGGCCCCGGTCGTGCCGCCGCCGCGTTTTGCCCTGCAATTGCTGCGGGCCGGGCGTTGCCTGCTGCTGGTGGAGTTACCCACAGGCGAAACCTTCCAGACCCGCGACCCCGCTTATATGTTGCTCAAGGACATGCTGCGTGCCGCCGGTCTGCCGGACAGCCCGCAGATCATCGGTGAGCCGGTGCGCTGGCCGCTGCTGGTTCGCGGGACCATGGACCAAGGCCCGGAAGCGGCGCGGGATTTCGTGCAAGGTTTTCTCTCGGCTCGCCTGGAAGACGCCCCGTGCGTCTGCCTGTGGCTGATCGGCCTGCCGGCGGTGCGTTTTGCCGGTGAGGCCAACGCCGAATCCTTCAACCGTGAACTCCAGGTCGAAGGCCTGGGCTCGGTCTGGGCCCTGCCGGGTCTGGAATTATTAATGGAAGAGCCACAGCGTAAGGCTGATGTCTGGCAAGCCATGCGTCGGCTGATGGCGCGCTGGAAAGAATCGAATGAGTGACGCTGTATCGTTCCGCCCGATGACCGAGGCGGACCTGGACGCTGTACTGAAAATCGAATACGCAGCCTATAGCCACCCGTGGACTCGCGGGATTTTTCTCGATGGCCTGGGCAAGTACCAGATCTGGCTGATGTTCGAAGGTTCGCAGCAGGTCGGCCACGGCGTGGTGCAGATCATTCTGGATGAAGCGCATCTGCTGAACATCACCGTCAAACCGGAGAATCAGGGCCGTGGCCTGGGTTTGACGTTGCTGGAACATTTGATGTCCCGGGCGTATGACGCCAAGGCGCGGGAGTGTTTTCTGGAAGTGCGCGACAGCAACCGGGGCGCGTTTCGCCTGTATGAGCGTTATGGGTTTAACGAGATTGGCCGGCGCCGGGATTACTACCCGGCGGTGGGCGGGCGCGAAGATGCGGTGGTCATGGCCTGCACCCTGGTCGACTGACCACAACCCCGTAGGAGCTGCCGAAGGCTGCGATCTTTTGATCTTTTGTTGTCGCGATACGAAAAGATCAAAAGATCGCAGCCTTCGGCAGCTCCTACGGGGAAATCCGATCAGTCAGGCTGATCAACGATTACCGTCCATCGGATCGCGTTTCGCCAATTCCGCTTCATCCAGCCCATTACCGCCCCCGATGTCGTCCTCATCGACGATGCTCAAATCCCAATCGGCCTGATTACCTTCGCCCGCCTCGTGGGCATCCCGGGCACCGTCTTCAAGGATCAGGGTTTCCGGGCTCATGTCATCGTCGGTAGACTCGTGATCCTCGGTCGAGGCCCCGGTCATGCCGGCTTCACGTACACGCTCGCGGGGCATCAGCCGTTCGCGCTCGTTTTCCGGCAGCTCGTCACCGATTTTGGCGCTGGGTTCTTCTTCGTCAAAATCCAGCTCATGCAGCGAGCCCATGCGGTCTTCGTTGTCATCGATGGGCTCGGGTTGTACCGCATCGTAGGGACGTCGTGATTCAGTCATGGCAATTCCTCATACTGTGGGCCTTACTAGGGTGGACCCACTGGGCTCCCGAGAATTCCACCGGCATGGAGCGCCGATTGTGTGCACCCGCGGCAATCCGCAGCAAACGCGTGACCCCGACGGGCGGTTGTGTGTCAAAACTGCGCATCATTCTTGAGGCTTCATTGCATGAACGAATTACAAGATCTGATTGATAACAACGAACGCTGGGCTGACGCGATCACCAAAGAAGATCCTGATTTCTTCGCCAAACTGGCCCGCCAGCAAACCCCGGAATATCTGTGGATCGGTTGCTCCGACGCCCGGGTGCCGGCCAACGAGATCGTGGGCATGCTGCCCGGTGATCTGTTTGTACACCGTAACGTGGCCAACGTTGTGCTGCATACCGATCTTAATTGCCTGTCGGTGATTCAGTACGCGGTGGACGTGCTCAAGGTCAAACACATCCTGGTCACCGGTCACTACGGCTGCGGCGGCGTGCGTGCGTCGATGCAGGACCGTCAGTTGGGCCTGATCGATGGCTGGCTGCGCTCGATTCGTGATCTTTATTACGAAAAGCGCGACGAACTGGCCAAGTTGCCCACCGAAGAAGAACAGGTTGATCGCCTCTGTGAGCTCAACGTGATCCAGCAAGTGGCCAACGTCGGGCACACCAGCATTGTGCAAAACGCCTGGCACCGTGGGCAGAGCCTGTCGATCCATGGCTGCATCTACGGCATCAAGGACGGTCGCTGGAAAAGCCTGAACGCCACGATCAGCGGTTTTGAGCAATTGCCGCCGCAGTATCGTTTGCGTCCAGTCGGGGCGTTGTAACGCTCTACGAAAAATGCGCCTTTGCCCGTGAGCCGAAGCTCACGGGCAAAGGCGTTTTTCGTTTCAGAGATGCGGCGCCGCGATGGCCGCCGCCGGTGCCGGGGCTTGCAGTTGTTGCAGCTCGGATTTAACCGGCGGCGTTGCGCATTTGGCCGCCGCGTCGGCCGGCGTCAGGTTGCGGATCGAGGTGTAGAACAGCTCGCAGGTTTTTTCTTTCTGGGTCACTTGCCAGGTCTGGGTGCAGCTTTGCAGCAGGGCCGACGGGTCCGTTCCCGGTTTGCTGCCCATCCCCGCCTGCCAGCAGGCCGCACTCAAATCCTGGCCCATGACTTTCAAACCCGCCGCGTCGGCCAGGGCCTGCGCATCGGGGCCGGTGTAACTGGCCGGGTCGGCGGCGTACCAGATGTAGCTCGGGTGGTTGGAACCCAGCACCGGCACTTTCACCCCCGCACTCGGGCTGATCGTGGCTAGGCCCAACACGTTGACGGTCACCCCATATTGCGCCTTGATCCAGTTCCGCACGGGGGCGCCGAACGCCACCATCGGCAACGCTGCGCCTTTGGCGTTCTGGCTGACTTCCTTGACCATGGTGGTCTGGTAATCCTTGAAGTAGTCGTAGACCCCTTCCAGGTCCTTGCCGGCGCTGGACGGTGCGGCAATCGGTGCGATATCGATGATGGTCTGGTAGGCCGGGGTCTGGGCGGCCGGAATGCCGTTGTCCACCAGCAGCGTGGCCCAACGGTCGGTGGTGGCCGATTCCAGATAGTCCTGGGCCTGGGTCAGGGAGTAATCCGGCGGGAAGTGCAGCAACTCGACACTTTTGCGATTTTCCAGGGCCATGCCCAACGGCAGGAACAGGTACCAGCTATAAGCCCATTTGCCATCGATGTTGAGTTTCTTGGCGCCGTTGTACGCCAGATCCCCGGCATCCAACAAGGCTGCCAGCGGCTTGTCATAACCCTTGGGGACACCAGTGATTTCGGCGTAGAGCTGATGGTTATCGGTTTTGACCCGGACTTTCGCGGCGCTGTAACCGTCGCGCTGTACGCTTTGGGTCAGGTAATGCTCGACGGTTTGCTCCAGCGTCCAGTTGCGAAAGCAGATCACGTTGCAATTGTTGGGGTAAGCGAAGAGTCGGGTCACGCGTTCGGTGCTGCCCAGCTTCAAATCGACATCGGCGTGGGCGGCGGCACTCAGGGTGAGGGCGGCGAGGGTGAGTCCTGCGAGTTTGAACATGCTCAGATCCTTTTCAGCGTTGGCCCTCGTAGGCGGGGCGGCTCCATACTGAAACCAGATGTGTCGGGCGGTCCAGTGTCGAGGCGAAAAAAATCGCAGCCGATGACTGCGATTTTTTATCTGGAATCAATCAACCCGAAAAATGCAGCGCGTTGGTCAAATCCCCCATCGGCTTCTGGCCCCGGGCGATCATCGCGTCGTCGCGCATTTTGATCCCGTCGAGGGTTTCCAGCGCAAAGGTGCGGGTGATCAAGCGCAGGATCGACGCGGTGTCGTACACCGTGTGATCCACCGTGCCCTTGCGTGAGAACGGTGAAATCACCAGCGCCGGGATACGTGTCCCCGGGCCCCAGCGATCGCCCTTCGGCGGAGCAATGTGGTCCCACCAGCCGCCGTTTTCATCGACGGTGATCACCACCACCATGTTTTTCCACTGCGGACTCTGTTGCAGCACTTTCAGCGCCCGGACGATATGCCGGTCACCCGAGGCGACATCGGCGTAACCGGCGTGCATGTTCAGGTTGCCCTGGGGTTTGTAGAACGCCACCGCCGGCAGCTTGCCGGCCTCGGCATCGGCCAGGAACTTGTTGGTGCTCGATTCATCGCCCAAACCGCCATCACGCAGACGCTTGGCACGTTCGGCCGGGTTTTCCGGGCCTTGTTGCTTGAAGTAGTTGAACGGCTGATGGTGGTACTGGAAATTCGGGATTTTCGGAATGTTGCCCGAGTCCTTGTACTCATCGATCGTGGCTTGCCACGCACCGCCGTACCACGCCCAATCGACGTTCTTTTTCGAGAGCTTGTCGCCGATATGCTCGTGGGTTTGCGGCACCAGCACGCTGGGCAATGGCTTGGCGTAGTCCGGGCGCTCGGGGTCGCGAATCCAGGTCGGCCAATACGGCGGCGCCATGGTGTTCACTGCATAGCCATCGGGGGTCAGCAAGCTTGGGCCGAACTGCGGCGGGCCGGTCATGGCGCTGGCGGGGGAGGCGTCCAGCGGCTTGAGGCGGTTGTCGGTCGGGTCATCGCTTTGCAGCGTGGCGATGTTGGGCTTGGCGATCGAGTTGGCGGCGTCCGGGTAGAACGGCACCTGGGCGCTGATCAGGTATTGATGGTTGAGGTACGAACCACCGAAAGCCCCCTGGAAGAAGTTGTCGCACAGCACAAACTCTTTGGCGACGTCCCACAAACGCAGGGAATAACGGGTCTGGGCGTAATGGCCCATGGTCAGGCCACCGGAGTCGGCCCAGGCGACAAAACGATCATTCTTGCCGCCGTTGATTTGCATCTGGTTCTGATAGAACACATGCCACAAGTCGCGGGTCACCAGGCTCAGCGGCAAGTCTTCACCTTGCGGGCCTTTGAGGGCGAAGGGGGCGTTGGGCAGGTGTTCCTGGAACTGCGTGCCGGCGGGGTAAATCACGCCATCGAGGGTTTGCGGGCCGACCTGATTGAGGCCGCCCCACACCGGTGGCAGGCCTGGCAGAACGCTGCCGTCGCGATCCTGTTGTGCGCCGTCTTCCGGTTTCAGCGCGGACAGTGGTTTTTCCACGCCGGGGAAGTCGGCAAACAGATTGTTGAAACTGCGGTTTTCGCCGTAGATCACCACGACGTTTTTCACGTTTTCGCGCAGGGCCTTATCCAGCTCGGTGGGCGTCAGCGGGCGCTCGACCGGTTTGCCCGGCTCATCGCTTTGATTGCCGCAGGCACTCAGCGTTGCCCCGACACCCAGTACGGCAACACCGCCCAGGAAGCGACGGCGGCTGGTATCGGTGGGTTGATCGGACTCAGGGGAGGGAAGGTCGTTTCCGTCTATTTCGTCGGTCATTCCAATTCCTTTTCACGAATTTGTTGCAATGTGTTTCGGCGGGACGCTAGCAGCGAGATGTGACGGGGAGGTTACACCAGAGCTTCGGTTGGCTGACACCCATGAGGCATTGCGGTTGCCAGCACTCATCCCGTTAAAGGTGCGCGGTGTTTACCATCCTCAGGCACTGCTAGACTGGCGCGACACAGAACCGGTAAAGGTGAACGATGAAACCCTCCACCGCCCTCGATCTACAACGTGTTGCCGTCCGTGAAGTCGTCGGTCGATATCGCACGTCCAATCCCCGTGTGTTTGGTTCTGCGTTGCTCGGGACGGATAAAGAGGGGAGTGACCTTGATCTGCTGGTCGATGCGCTGCCGGGCGCCACGCTTTTCGATCTTGGCGGACTTCAGGTTGAGCTTGAGGATCTGCTCGGCGTGACCGTCGACTTGCTGACACCTGGCGATCTTCCAGTGAAGTTTCGCCAGCAGGTGCTTGAACAGGCGCGCCCCGTATGACCGAAAACCGTCTCGGCGACTACCTTGACCATATGCGCCAGGCAGCAACCGATGCGCTGATTTTTGTCGAAGGTCTGAGTAAAGAAGAGTTTGTCGACGACAAGCGTACGCAGCAAGCCGTCATCATGAGCCTCATTATTATTGGTGAGGCGGCGACCAAGATCATGGATCGCTTCCCTGAGTTCTCCACACAGAACACCCAAGTGCCGTGGCGCAATATGCGCGGTATGCGCAATCGCATTGCGCACGGCTACTTCGATATCAATCTTGATGTGGTGTGGGAGACGGTTCAGGCCGCGTTGCCTGAACTGTTGAAGGTGTTACCAACGGATCAAACCTGACTGCACCCCCTCACTCGAGCAGGTGCAGTCGATCCCTTTACGGCATCACTGGCGCCGTATACACCAGCGTCGTCCCCAGCGCCCACAGCAGAAACAGCACCAGCGGCGTGTGCACCAGCAACTGCACGAACGAAAACCCGATCAAATCCCGCGCCTTCAACCCCAGCACGCCCAGCAGCGGCAGCATGTAGAACGGGTTGATCAGGTTCGGCAGGGCCTCGGCGGCGTTGTAGATCTGCACGGCCCAGCCCAGGTGGTAGTTCAGGTCAGTGGCCACTTGCATTACGTAGGGCGCTTCGATGATCCATTTGCCGCCGCCGGACGGGATGAAGAAGCCGAGAATCGCCGAGTACACGCCCATCAACAACGCGTAGGTGTCGTGGGACGCGATCTGTACGAAAAAGGTCGAGATGTGGTGGGCCAACGTCTGGGCGTCGGTGCCTTTGACGGTGGTCATCAGCGCCGCAATCGAGCCGTACAGCGGGAACTGGATCAGCACGCCGGTGGTGGTCGGCACCGCCCGGGACACGGCATCGAGGAAGCTGCGCGGGCGCCAGTGCAGCAGGGCGCCGAGCATCAGGAACAGGAAGTTGTAGGTGTTCAGGCCGGAGATCGCGCTGATCGCCGGTTTGGTCGAGAACTCATGGAACAGCCAACCGCCCGCCAGCAGCACCAGCAGAATCGTCAGCAACGGACTGTGCTCCAGCCATTCGCCGGGACGGGTGCGCGGTTGCAGCGGCGGCAGGTTGAAACTCGGGTCGATGCCGCAGGCCTTGGCGTCACGGGCGGAATTCGGGCCGGGCGCGGTGGCGTAGGCAATGATCAGCGAAACTACGATCAGCGCCAGCAACAGCACGCCGGATTGCCAGAGAAAGATCGTTTGAGTGAATGGAATGACGCCGGTAATCGACAGAATCGATGGCGGCAGGCTGGCCGGGTTGGCCTGCAATTGCGCGGCGGACGACGACAACCCCAGCGCCCACACCGCGCCAAGCCCCAGATACGCGGCGGCACCGGCGGCGCGGTAATCCATTTTCAGATCAGTGCGGCGGGCGAGGGCGCGCACCAGCAAACCACCGAACACCAGGGACAGCCCCCAGTTGAGCAACGATGCGACCATGGAAATCAACGCGACCCAGGCCACGGCGGAGCGGCCGTTTTTCGGGATACGGGCCAAACGGTCGATCAGCTTCACCGCTGGCGGCGAACTGGCCACTACGTAGCCGCCGATCACCACAAACGCCATCTGCATGGTGAACGGAATCAAACTCCAGAATCCGTCACCAAACGCCATCGCGGCGTCGGTGGGTTTGGCGCCCATGGCCATCGTCGCCACGGCAACGATGATCACCGCCAGCGCGGCAAACACCCAGGAGTCGGGGAACCAGCGTTCGGCAAAACTTGAGCAGCGCAGGGCAAAGCGGGCATAGCGGCTATCGTCGATATCAGCGGCCACGGGAGTACCTCGGATTTTTATGATTATTGTGTTGTGCCGGGCCGCAAAGGCCCGTCCGGTCAGGTGCCAACAGTAAATCAATCCGCCCGTTTCTGTGGCGCTGTTTTGTGGGTATGGGACTTTGGTCTAACAGGTGGCCCGCCCCCGCATTTGCGTTTCAGCGTGTCTCGGTGACCTTCTTCAAGAATCGCGGCTGATCCGGATTACGTCCCCGCGCCACTGCCAGTTGCGCAGCAAGCAGGTAAAACCCCTGAATCATGGTGAAGGGTTCCAGCAGCGGGTCATCGGTCGGCACACTCGGCAACAAATCCTCGCAAGGCGTGCCCCGTGGCGCGACCACCAGCACATTGGCACCCCGGGTGCGCATGTCTTGGGCAAAGGCCAACGTGCCTGCCTGCTCCGGCCCTGACGGGGCGAAGACCAGCACTGGATAACCTTCTTCGATGATTTCCATCGGCCCGTGGCGCACTTCGGCGCTGGAAAAGGCTTCGGCCTGAATACCCGATGTTTCCTTGAGCTTGAGCGCCGCTTCCTGGGCGATCGGCAGGGCGGCGCCGCGACCGATGACGATCATCTTGTCAGCGTTGGCCAACACGCTTAGCGCCAGCGACCAATCTTCCTGAGCAGCCGCATCCATCTGTGCTGGCAAGCGCTGGATCGCTGAGGTCAAACCGTCGTTGATGCCCAGATCATCCGCCAGTCGCGCAACGATCTGCGCGCCAGCCATCAGCATCGCCACGTAACTCTTGGTCGCCGCAACGCTTTGCTCAAGCCCGGCGGGCAAGAGGATTTCGCTGTCGGTGACCTCGGCCAGCGGCGAGCGAGCGGTGTTGACCAGCGCTGCGCTGCGGGCGCCAAGCCCTTTGAGGTAGCGCACGCTGTCGATCAGGTCCGGGCTTTTACCCGATTGCGAGAGCGCCGCCACCCAGCAGTTTTTCAGGCGCAGCGGCGGTTGTTGCAGGCTGACCAGAGACAGGGGGATCGACAGGCTCGGCACGCCGATCCGGCTCATCATCGCGTAACTGAAATACGCTGCAGCGTGGTCGGAGCTGCCGCGGGCCACAGTGATCATCAGCTCGGGCAGGTCATCGGCCAGTTGCCGGGCCAGCGTGCGCACCGCGGCGTCATCATCGAGCATGTGTTGCACAATCCGGGGGATGGACAGGGTTTCACTCAACATCAAAGACATCACTAGAGTCCTGTAAGGCGTTAGCCGCGCGGGCTGTCGCACGCGCAAAGAATGTCGCCGGCGGCGATCAGTTGTTCGGCAATGGCATCCAGCCCGGCGGCCTCCATGGCCATGCTCAGCGCGCCCCAGAGTGGCGCGTCATGGGTGAAACGGGCGGAAACGATTTGCGGCGGGAACGGCACCACCCGGGCAATCAATTGTTCGATGAGCGGGGCGAGGGTCGAGGCCTGGCGAAACATCCCGCCGCCGATGGCGATGCGTCCTACGTCCAGCGCCACTGCCAGATTGGCCACCTGCACTGCACACGCCGCAATCCGCTGTTCCAGTGCCTGGCGCACAGCGGTGTCGGCGCTGGAAAACAGATCCAGCGCCTGATGCCCTTTCCCGAGCATCTCCTCGGCCAGTTGACGCAAGGCATTACCGGAAAACAGCTCCTCCAGCGGCGCCGCGCCGTCCGCAAACGTGCGCCAATCCTGCGATCGCGTCGGGTCGAGAAACGGCGACAGCAGGTAGCCGATTTCCATCGCCGCGCCGTTCTGGCCGCGTAACAACTTGCCGTTGGCTATCGCGGCGGCCGCCAGCCCGGTGCCCAGGTTCAGGTAGATCGCATTGTCGATCCCGACCAGCGAACCCCAACGTGCTTCGGCCAGGGCGCCGGCCTTGACGTCGTTGTCGAGCATCACCGCTTCAGTGCCCAGGCCTTCGGCGAGCAAACTGCGCAGATCCAGTTCTTCGAAGCCCGGTGTGTTCGGCGCCATCAACAACGTCGAGCCACGCACTACGCCGGGAAACACTGCCGCCACGGCCAGCAGCGACCGGTCGCCAAATTCGGCGATGGATGCCCGGGCGGCGATCAGAATCCGTTCCAGTGCCGGCCTGCCGAACAACCCCGGCGCGTGGGTGGCGAGAATCTGCGTCGTCAGCCGAGCGCTTGCCGTGTCGTAGCAAGCGACCTGCGTCTTGGTGCCACCCACATCAATCGCCAGCAACAGGCCTTGGCGTGGAATATTGGCTTCGAATGGTTCGTGCATCGCATTCATCACTTATTAAAAGGCCACAGCTTCTGGACCTTGGCCCAGATCAAAAATGCCACGCCACCGGCAGCCACCCAGACCAGCGACCACTGGATCGGGTAGGCACCCGGGGCGTTATGGTTGGAGGCCATGTAAATGTAGATCCAGCCGAGCAACGCAATTACCGCCGGCACCGGGTACAGCCACATTTTGTACGGACGGGCCAGGTGCGGTTTGGTCTTGCGCAGCACGAACAACGAGATCACCTGCGCCACCGACTGCACCAGGATCATCACCGTGGTCAGCAGTTGAATCAGCGTGGTCAGGTCGGTCAGGCGACCGATCATGAAACCCGCCGAGGTCAGCACGCCCATGCTCAAGATGCCGTAGGTCGGGAACTGGTGCTTGGGGTGGGTTTTGCTGAAGGCGCTGAAGAACACCTTGTCGTTGGCGGCTTCGAACGGTACTCGCGAGCCGCCCAGCAGGCCGGCAAATACCGAGGCGACGGCGGTAATCAGGATCAGCACGGTGACGATGCCGGCAGCGGTGTTGCCCCAGGTTTCGCTGAGTACCACCGACGCCACTGACTTGTACGCCGCCGATTCCGGGTCGAGCATGCGATGCCAGTCCACCACGCCCAGTACGCCGACTTGCATCAACAGATAAACCGCGAGGATGCCGAAGATCGACAGGATGATCGACTTGGGAATCACCTTGCCCGGCTGCTCGACTTCACCGGCCAGATAGGCCGACGTGTTGTAGCCCAGGTAGTCGTAGATGCCGATGGTCAAGCCGCCGGCCAGACCGAACCAGAAGCTGCTGTCGCCGAGATTGAATGCGCCATCGGGGAAGCTGAACGCCAGGTCGGCGTGGAAGTTGGAGAGGGCGGCGAGGATCAGCGCACCGATGCTCACCAGCATCACCACCCAGAGCACGATGCTCAATTTGGCAATGGACTCGATCTTGCGCCACAGCATGGCGATGATTCCCCAGATCAGCGCCAGGCCGATCAGGTTGCCGGCGGTCTGGCTCATGTCCGGCCAGAACCACGTCAGGTACTGCACGAAACCAATGATGCCGGTGGACATGATCAGCGGGATAAACAGCATCGCCGTCCACACGAACAAGAATGGCAACAGCTTGCCGGTGCGTTTGCCGAAGGCTTCACGAAGGTAAACATAAGTGCCGCCGGCGCCCGGCAGCGAGGCCCCGAGTTCGGCCCAGACCAGGCCGTCGCACAAGGCCAGCAGCGCGCCGAGAATCCAGCCCAGATAGGCCTGCGGTCCGCCCATGATCACGATCATCGTCGGGATGGTGATGAACGGACCGACGCCGCACATCTGACTCATGTTCAGCGCGGTGGCGGGAAACAGTCCGATTTTGCGGCGGATACCGGCAGTGCTCTGTCCGGCAGGTAGCGATTTGCTCATGGAGAACGACCTCTTGTTCGAATCACAGAAGAGAGAGGGCAGGTGGCAAAGGTGCCAGTGAGCGGCTTCTATCGATTCGACTTTTTGTTGTTATGGGGTTCTTGGCAGGACGGCTGGGGTGGCGTCCTGATGCGTAGAAAACCACAAGGTCTGTATTAATTCAACTTGATTTAATTAATCGTGAGCGCCGATCATCGGACCATGAAAAATCCTCAGAACCAACGCACCGTGACCACCGGCACCAACGCCGAACACGCCCGCCAGCACAATCGTCGGGTGATTCTGGAGGCTATTCGCCTGGCCGGGCGTCTGACGCGGGCGGACTTGACGCGGCTGACATCGCTCACGGCGCAGACGGTTTCGAACATTGTCAGTGAGCTGGCGGACGAAGGGGTGCTGCTGGTACACGCGGCGGAGAAGGGCGGTCGGGGGCAGCCGCCAGTGCCGTTGTCGATCAACCCCGAGGGCGGTTACTCAATCGGTTTTCACGTTGAACAACACCGGATCATCGGCGTATTGCTCGACTTGCTCGGCGTGGCGCTGGCGCAGGTCACGCTGACGGTCAGCTACCCGACGTTTGATCAGGCCTTGCCGCTGATTCTGCAGACCGTCGAGGGTTTTCGGCGGCAGCGTCCGGCAGGGCGTTTTCTCGGGGTCGGGATCGCGTTGCCGGGGCCGTTCAGCGTCGAGGGCATGACGGCGGTCGGCCCGACGGCCATGTCGGGCTGGGACGAGCCGAGCATTCCCGAACGCTTGCACCAGGCGTTGGGGTTGCCGGTACTGATCGAAAACGATGCCACCGCTGCGAGCATGGGCGAGCGCTTGTACGGTTTGGCCAGTGACCTGCATAACTTCGTGCATGTGTTTATCGGCAGCGGGCTCGGGGCGGGGTTGTATCTGGGGAATCGGCTGTATTCCGGGCACTGGCACAATGCCGGGGAGATCGGCCACATGACGGTCATTCCAGGTGGCAAACCGTGCTACTGCGGTAACGAAGGCTGTCTGGAACGCTACATTTCCATCGCCGCGCTGCTTGAGCATCTGGGCCAGCCCGCCGAGCAGGACCTGGCCGAATGGGACTTGAATGATCCGGTATTGCTCGGCGGCATCGATGGCTGGCTCGATGACGCCGTGCCGGCGTTGCGCCAAGCGATCAATATCCTGGAATCGGTGCTCGACCCGCAGACCATCCTCATCAGCGGCTTCCTGCCCGAGCCGATTCTCGCTCGGCTGATCGCCCGTCTCGAACCGCTGAGCCGCTCGATCAGCAGCCGCGCCGACCGCCAATATCCACGAATCCAGATGGGCGCCGCAGGCCAGGATTGCGTAGCCCTTGGCGCCGCAGCGCTGATGATCCTTGCCGAAATCAGCCCGGACTATGAAGCGCTGCTTAAACCCGAATAACCCCACAACTCCGTAGGAGCGAGGCTTGCCCGCGAAGGGGCCCGCAGCCCCAACGCAAATCTCGCCGATGCCATCACGTCAACCAATGCCACCACAACAACGTCCCCACCAACCCCACCACCGACACGATGGTTTGCAGAATCGACCAGACCCAGATCGTCTGCTTGAGCTGCAAGCCAAAGTACTCGCGCACCATCCAGAACCCGGCGTCGTTCACGTGGCAGAAGAACACCGAACCGGCGCCAATCGCCAGCGCCACCAGTGAGCTTTGCGTCGCCGCCAGGCCCGCCATCATCGGCGCCAAAATGCCCGCTGTGGTGGTCGTCGCTACCGTCGCTGACCCGGTCGCCTGGCGCAACGCCACGGCGATCAGCCAGGCCAGCAGCAGATACGGCATGTGCGCGCCTTCGGCGACTTTGCTGATGGTCTGGCTGACGTCGGCGTCGAGCAATGTCTGCTTCAAGCCACCACCGGCACCGATGGTCAGCAGCAACACGGCAATCGGTGCCAAGGCTTTGCGCAGGGTACCGCCGACTTGTTCGCGGGGCATGCCATTGGCCCAGCCGAGGCAAATCACTGCCGCCATCACCGCGATACCCAACGCCACCAGAGGTTCGCCAAGGAACTTCAGGGTCAGGGCGACGCTGCTTTCGGGGCTCATCGCAACTTTCGCCAACGTGCTGCCAAGCATCAGCAACACCGGCAACAGAATGATCAGCAGCGACGTCCCGAAACTCGGTTGGCGCGGGGCCTTGGGCGGGGCGCTGAACAGGGCGCCGAGTTCCGCCGGCTCATCGACGTGCATGCGTTTCGACAGCCAGTTGCCATAAATCGGCCCGGCCAGCATCACCGCCGGAATCGCGATGCTGAATCCCAGCAACATGGTCAGGCCAAGGTCGGCGTGCAATGCGCTGACCGCAATCAGTGGCCCGGGATGCGGCGGCATCAAGGCGTGCAGTGTGGTCATGCCGGCCAACGCAGGGATCGCAATCTTCAGCAACGGCTGACCCGAACGGCGCGCCATGACGAAGATGATCGGCACCATCATCACCAGCCCGACTTCAAAAAACAGCGGCAGGCCAATCACCATCGCCACCAACGCCATGACCCACGGCAGGGACTTGCCCTTGCCCAGCCCCAGTAAGGTCGAAGCGATGCGGTCGGCGGCCCCGGATTCGGCCATCAACGCCCCCAGCATCGAGCCCAGGGCAATGATGATCCCCGCTTCACCGAGAATCGCCCCGGCGCCTTTGCTGAACGCCTTGGCCACGTCTTCGGGCGGCAACCCGGCGCCGACACCGGCAATGAAGGTGCCGATCAGGATCGACAGAAAGGGCGGGAGTTTGGTGGCGCTGATCAACACGATAATCGTGGCAATCGCCAGCAGGCAGCAAAGGATCAGACGGGTGTCGTGAACCATCCAGGCAGCGGTCGATAAATCCAAAACGGAACTCCTTATCGGGCGGATACCGTTGCAACATATTGTTGCAATTTAGCCGGAGGATACCTGATATGGCCGGGCCAGAGCGCTGGGGTTTTGTAACCGCTCCGCGTTGCAGAGCGGCAGGAAAATCCCCCTCCGCCATTATTTTTGTAGGACAACCCTCAAACACGCTTCAGAAAACATGCCCCAGGCCGATGGTTAGGCTGCATGCCGCTTTCTACTCCAGCCCTCGGTGCTTTCCCATGTTCAACAAACGCTTGAAGCAGGAGCTGTCCGCTCTTCGCGAAGAACTCTCCAGTCTCCTGCAAGTGAAGGAAAGTCTGGAAAGCGAGATGCTGGTCCTGACCCTCGAAGCCGATGGGCGGGTTCAATCGGTCAACCAGAATTTCCTCGGGGAGATGCTCTACAAGAGCAGTGACCTGATCGGACGGCAGATTGAGGACTTCGTGCCGGCGCATGTGAAATCCGACGAATTCCATAACCGTTTCAAGACGGCGCTGACCCGTGGCGAGCATTTTGCCGGCACCGTGCGCTTGCTGCGTGGCAATGGTGCTGAAGCCTGGTTGCGTTCGATTGTGCAACCGGTGCGGTCGGCGGATGGGCGGATCAAGCACTTCTCGATTTACTCCAGCGACCTGACCCGCACCATCGAGGCGTCCCGTGAGCACGAGAACCTGATCGGCGCGCTGGTGCGTTCGACGGCGGTGATCGAGTTCGACCTCAATGGCAATGTGCTGGCGGCCAACGAGCGCTTCCTCAGCGGCATGGGTTACAGCCTGGCGCAGATTCAGGGCAAACATCACCGCACCTTCTGCGAGCCGGAGGAATACAACAGCGCCGAGTACCAGAATTTCTGGCGACGCCTGAACAACGGCGAGTTTGTGGCCGGACGTTTCAAGCGTGTCGACAGCCACGGTCGTACAGTCTGGCTGGAGGCGTCCTACAACCCCGTGGTCGATTCCAACAACAAACTCTACAAAGTGGTGAAGTTTGCGACGGTCATCACCGATCAGGTCAATCAGGAAAGGGCCGTTGCCGACGCCGCCAACATTGCCTACAGCACCTCGCAGCAAACCGACAACAGTGCCCAGCGCGGCACCGCCGTGGTCACTCAGGCCGTGACGGTGATGCGCGACCTGGCCAAACACATGCAAACCGCTGGTGAAGGCATCGAAGCGCTGAACGAGCAGTCGCTGGTGATCGGCACCATCGTCAAAACCATCAGCGGCATTGCCGAGCAGACCAACCTGTTGGCGCTCAACGCCGCCATCGAAGCGGCGCGTGCCGGCGAGCAGGGCCGGGGCTTTGCGGTGGTGGCGGATGAAGTGCGGCAACTGGCATCACGCACCAGCCAGGCCACTGATGAAATTGTCGGCGTAGTGCGCCAGAACCAGGAAATGGCGCGCAATGCCGTGGCTTTGATGACCGACGGTAAACTCCAGGCCGAGCAAGGCCTGGCGCTGGCGGCCGAGGCAGGGACGGTGATTGTCGAGATTCAGGATGGCGCACAGAAAGTGGTGAATGCGGTCGGGCAGTTTGCCAATCAACTGACGACTTGATTCGCCGGCTTAAATAGATGTAGACCGAAAAGATCGCAGCCTTCGGCAGCTCCTACAGGGGGATATCAATCCATGTAGGAGCGGCCGAAGGCTGCGATCTTTTTCGTAACGACACCCCTGTTTCTCGCCATGGCCGCAATCGCACTTCCCGCTACAATCGGCGCTTTCCCCAGGAGCAGACATCCATGACCGTTTCCCATCGCCGTCCGGTGCCGTTGTCCAAGGCGTATCGCCTGCTCAATCACGGGCCGACCGTGCTGGTCAGTGCGGCCCACGAAGGTCAGCGCAATATCATGGCGGCGGCCTGGGCCATGCCGCTGGATTTTGAACCGCCGAAAATCGCCGTGGTGCTGGACAAGTCCACCTGGACCCGGCAACTGCTGGAAGCCTCGGGCACGTTCGTGGTGAACGTGCCCTGCGCCGCCCAGGCCGATATCGTCCAGACCGTCGGTTCGACGTCGGGCCTGGAAATCACCCAGGCACAAGGCCAGGACAAGTTCCAGGCCTACGGCTTGCGCACCTTCAGCGGCGAATTGATCGATGCTCCAATGCTGGACGGTTGCGTGGCGTGGCTGGAGTGCCGGTTGCTGCCGGAGCCGCACAATCATCAGCAATACGATTTGTTCCTGGCCGAAGTGATTGCCGCCCAAGCCGATGAGCGCGTGTTCAGCGACGGCCGCTGGCATTTCGAAGGGCACGATGCGTTGCGCACCCTGCACCATGTGGCGGGCGGGCATTTCCTGAAAATCGGTGATCCGGTGGATGGCAAGAACCTGGTGGAGTAAGCCCCAAGACGCGGAACCTGTGGGAGCGGGCTTGCTCGCGAAAGCGGTGTGTCATTCAACAGTGATGTCGACTGATACGGCCTCTTCGCGAGCAAGCCCGCTCCACCCTGTTCGTATCGGTTTCAAATCCACAGATCATTCACCGCCGTTCGCTCACCGCCCTGGCTGCCGGTGTTGAGCACGCCTTTGGGTTCGATCAGTAGCAGTTTTACCTCCTGCTCCGCCGACGGTTTGTGCTCGACGCCCTTGGGCACGACGTACATTTCCCCCGCCGAAATCAGCACATGACCGTCGCGAAAATCGATGCGTAATTGCCCCTCAAGGACGATGAAGGTTTCGTCGGTGTCGTGGTGATCGTGCCAGATGAAATCCCCCAGCAGCTTCATCACTTTGAACTGGTAGTCGTTCATTTCGGCGATGACCCGGGGCGACCAGTGTTGGTCGATCTTGTCGATTTTCTGACCGAAATTCAGGCTTTGATACAGGTTCATGGCAGCACCTCGTGGTTGATGACGGGGCCACGATAGCCAGTGCCTGGGCGGGATTCTTGAACGATTGTGCGTGACTCAGCGCCGGTGCATTTTCAGCCAGCGCGCCGGCGAGAGGCCGTAGGTTTTGCTGAATTGCCGGGTCATGTGGCTCTGATCGGTGAAACCGGCGATCAGCGCTGCGCCGACCAGCGACTGGCCCTGCATCAGCAGTGAACGGACCAGATCCAGACGGCGCATCGTCAGGTAGCGGTAGGGGCTGGTGCCGAACAGCAGACGAAAATCTCGCGACAGACTCCAGCGATCCCGACCGCTGTGTTGTGCCAGTTCCTCCAGGGTCACCGGGCGATCCAGTGCGCTGTGCATGAACGCCCGAGCACGCTCCGCCGCTGCATAATCGAAGCGCTGGCGTTTGATCGGGACGCCGGATGCGGCGCTCAAGGCATGCGCCAGATCGAACAACGCGTCCTGTTCTTCCAGCGGATCGAGCGGGTCGTCGAGGCTGCGCATCAGTACATCGGTGGCGGCGAACAGGCGCGGATCGGTGGACAGGCCGGTCTTGATAAACGGCAGCGGCTGACCGCCGAGGATCTGCTGGATCAGCGCCGGCTCGATATACATCATTCGGTAGTGGAAACCGCTATCGGTGCCGGCCTCGCCGTTGTGGACTTCGTCCGGGTGCAGCACCAGCGTGCCGCCCGGCAGACTGTGGCGCCAGCCGCCGCGATACTGAAAACGCTGGACCCCGGCCAGGGTGCGGCCGATGGCGTAGGTGTCGTGGCGGTGCAGGTCGTAGCCGTGACCGGCAAAAAACGCCTCGATACGCTCCAGCCCGCCGATGTTCGGAGCGCGGTGGAGCCAGTCGCTGGGGGGCGTGTATTTGACCATGGTGGCGATGTCTTGAGTTCGGTTCGGCACACGGTAACCCAGTGTGTTGGCAGGCGGATAGCGTCGCGCTGACAAGTGGAAAATGCTCAGCAAATGTTGCAAGGTACGGAGCATTCCCTGAAGCCAAGAAGGCGATCCTCCTGATGGACATCACCCACCTGAGTTACGCCGCACCGTTGTTGTCGTTGGCGCTGTTGTGGACCGTCGCGGTGGTGACGCCTGGCCCGAATTTCTTCAACATCGCGCAACTGGCTGCCAGTTGCTCCCGCCAGCATGGTGTGATGGCCGCGCTGGGCGTCGCCACCGGCACCGTGGTGTGGGGCTTGGCCGGCGGGCTGGGCATCAAGTCGTTGTTCAGCGCGGCGCCGACGCTCTATCTGACGTTCAAGATTGCCGGGGGCTGTTACCTGATCTATCTGGGGTTGAAGCAGTTCAAGCGCAAACCGGCGACGCAGCAAGGCGCGAATGACTCGCTGAACGGGGCAGGGCGCTCGCTGTTGTCGGCCTATGGGCGCGGGGTTGTCGGCAACCTGACCAATCCAAAGTCAGCGCTGTTCGTCGCGACAATTTTTGCCACCGCCATGCCCGCGTCCCCGCCACCGATGTTGCTGGCGCTGGCGGTGCTGACCATGGCAGGCCTGTCATTCAGTTGGTATTGCAGCGTGGCGTTGCTGTTTGCCAGCCGCCGGTTCGCCGGCGTTTATGAGCGTTCGCGCCAGTGGCTGGACCGCTTTGCCGGCAGTTGCTACCTGCTGTTCGGCGCGCACTTGGTGGCCAATCGCTGAGGGCGGTTTTTAAAGTATCTGTTGTGCCGCGATATCAAACGACACGTTCTCCATGGGGCCAGGCAATGAGCAAGCAGCGGGTAGGCATTGAAGATCAGCCGTTAAACCATGCGGGAATTTTCACTCAAGGATTGATCGATGACCGATGCAACGATTTACCTGTTTTCCTACGGCACCTTGCAGGACAAAGCCGTGCAACTGGCCAACTTCGGCCGCGAACTCTCCGGCAGCGCCGACGCCATGCTGGGCTATGAGCAATCCTGGGTGGAAATCACCGACCCTGAAGTCCTGGCCACCAGCGGCAAGACCCATCACCCGATCCTGCGCCCGGGCAGCGCCAGCAGCGCGCCAATCCCCGGGATGGTGTTCCAGATCACTGCTGAAGAACTGGCAGCGGCGGACAGCTATGAAGTGTCGGACTACAAGCGAGTCAGCGTGGTGTTGAAGTCAGGGATTGAGGCTTGGGTTTATGTAAGCGCCTAGTTGCGTTGTACTGGCCTGCTTCATCGATTCAGATACAGCGCAGATTGAGGTGGAGCGGGCTTGCTCGCGAAGCAGGCACCGCGGTGTTTGAGTAGAACCGCGTTACCGTTCTTCGCGAGCAAGCCAGCTCTCACAGACTCAATCCCCCAACGCCTCCCCCTCACGCCGCGGATCTGCCCCGCCTGCCAACGAAGCTTTCCCCGACGCATCCTTGACCCGAACAATCGCCTGAGTCCCGCTGGTCATGTCGATTTCGTTCACCGCATGTCCTTTGTCTTTCAGTGCCTGAATCAGTGCCGGGCTGAATTGGCCTTGTTCCAGTTCGGTCGGGCCGTTGCGGCTGCCGAAGTTGGGCAGGCTGATGGCGGCTTGCGGGTCGAGGTTCCAGTCGAGCAGGCCGATGGTGGATTTGGCGACGTATTCGATGATTTGCGAGCCGCCCGGGGAGCCGACGGTGGCGAGGAATTCGCCGCTCTGGCGGTCGAAGATCAGGGTGGGCGCCATGGATGAACGCGGGCGTTTACCTGGTTCGACGCGGTTGGCGACTTTCTGGCCATTCTCCTCGGGGATGAACGAGAAGTCAGTCATCTGGTTGTTCAGCAGAAAGCCCTGGACCATCAGGTGCGAGCCAAACGCCGCTTCGACGGTGGTGGTCATGGACACCGCGCCGCCCTGGTCATCGACCGCCACCACTTGCGAAGTGGAGATACGCAGCGGTGAACGGTCCGGCGCGTAGGCGACTTGAATGCCCGGTGGCGTGCCGGGTTTGGCGCTGCCCATGCTGCGGTCGCCGATCAGCGCCGCGCGGCTGGCCAGGTAGGCGGGGTCCACCAGGCCTTTGACCGGCACGGGCACGAAGTCGGTGTCGGCGACGTATTGCGCGCGGTCGGCGTAGGCCAGGCGTTCGGCCTCGGAGATCAAGTGCACGGCTTCGGGTGCCGGTTCGATGCCCGCCGGTTTGTTGGTCTTGAGCGGTTTGAGCGGCGCCAGGGCCAAGCGCGGGTCCCGGGATTCAAGGGCTTGCAAGGTGCCGAGGATCTGCGCCACCGCAATCCCGCCCGACGATGGCGGCGGCATGCCGCAAACCTGCCAGCGTTTGTAGTCAGTACACAGCGGCGCCCGTTCTTTGGCTTGATAGCCTTGAAGATCGTTCAGCGACAAGCTGCCGGGGTTTTTGTGACCCTGGACTTTGGCGACGATCTCTTCGGCAATCGGTCCTTTGTACAGCGCATCCGGACCTTCCTTGGCGATGCGTTTGAGCACGGTGGCCAGTGCCGGGTTTTTCAACAGCGTGCCGACGGCTTTCGGGCTGCCGTCGGCATTCAGGAAGTACGCCATCATGTCCGGCGAACGCTGCATCGACGAATCCGATGCGATCAACTGATGCAAACGCGGCGAGATCGCAAAACCTTGTTCGGCGAGTTGGATGGCCGGCTCGAACAGCTTCGCCCAGGGCAGGCGACCGTGTTTTTGATGGGCCAGTTCCAAGGCGCGCAATACGCCTGGGGTGCCGACCGAACGACCGCCGATCTGTGCCTGGCTGAACGGCATCGGTTGCCCATCGGCTTGTAGGAAAAGTTTCTCGGTAGCGCCGGCCGGAGCCGTTTCACGCCCATCGTAGGTGCGCACGTTCTTGCCGTCCCACAACACAATCAACGCACCGCCACCGATGCCCGACGATTGCGGCTCTACCAGGGTCAACACCGCTTGCATGGCAATCGCGGCATCAATCGCCGAACCGCCCTGGCGTAGCATCTCCCGCCCGGCCGCAGCCGCCAGAGGGTTGGCCGCCGCTGCCATGTGTCTGGAGGCGTAACGGGTTTGCAGGTCGGTGCGAAAACCGCTGGCGGCTTCCGGGGCGACGGGCAGGGTCACGCCCGAAGGCGAGGAGGGCGGGGCGTTACACGCGGCGAGGGTTAATGCAGCGGTGATCAGCGTCAGGGCTGACAGGCGATAGCGGCTCAAGTGGAAGGCTGAGAACACGCGGGGCACTCCGTCCGTGGGATAAAGGTCCGGGGACTTTATCGGCCGATCGGGTACGACGCAAACCACGTCCGACAACCCAGAGACTTTTGTCCTTCATCAATGGAAGGATTTTCTGTAGGGTCGAGCAATCGCGCGGCCAGAAAACCAACAAGAGGCACACATGCACACCAAGTTTCCTACCCAGCCCAGTTATCGCCAGCAACGTGAACAATTTCTGGCGGCGGCGAGCGCTGCCGGGGCGACGTTGACTGAATATCCGCATCCGCTCCCAGGGCCGTTCGGTGAGCCGTTGAGCACCGATGTGGCCGTGCTCGGTGATCCGGGCGCCAAGCGTCTTTTGATTGCGCTCAGCGGCACCCATGGGGTTGAAGGTTTCTATGGCTCCGGGTGTCAGATCAAATGGTTGCAGGACTTGGGCAAGCGTTCGCTGCCGGCGGATGTCGCCGTGGTGATGATCCACCTGATCAACCCCTGGGGCACGGCGTGGTTGCGACGGGTCAATGAGGACAACATCGATTTGAACCGCAATCACCTGAACTTCGAACGCCCATTGCCAGACAACCAGGCCTACGCGGCGCTGCATGAGATTTACGCCAGCACCGAGCTGCACGGCCCCGAGCGCGAGCGCGCCGATGCCTTGCTCGATGCGCAAATCAATGAGCATGGCTGGCCGGCGGTGATGTCGATTGTCGAGGGCGGCCAGCACAGTCATCCCGAGGGTTTGTTCTATGGGGGCCTGGCGCCGAGCTGGTCGAACCGCACGCTGCACCAGATCATTCAGACACACGTCGCCCATGCCGAGGTCGCGATGTGTTTCGACTTGCACACCGGCGCCGGTGAATACGGTCATCCGATGTTGCTGACCATTACCGAAGCGGCCTACCCGGGGCTGGCAGAGGCCCAAGCCATTTATGGCCCGTGGCTCTACATCTTGCACACCGGCGCCAACACCACGAGCGAAACCGGCGTGGCCGCGACCGCCACCGGTTACACCTCGCAGGCGTTGCTCAATGCTTTGCCGAACGTGCGGTTGATGCCGTTCGTGATCGAGTGCGGGACGTATCCGGGGGCGGACGTTCATCGGCATTTGCGTGATGACCATTGGCTGCACCTGCATGGCGATCCGGGTGACGCGGTGGGGCGTGGGATCAAACTGAATCTGCTGGAGCAGTTCTATCCCGCCGACAGTGACTGGCAGGCCATGGTCTGGCTGCGCACCTGGCAGATTTGGGAGCGGGGGTTGGCTGCGTTGGCGACGATGCGCGCCTGACTTGGTCGGGCACTTTTCCTGAAGCAATAAAAATGGCCTACCTTTCGGTAAGCCGTTTTTAGTACTGGGTGGCTACAAGTTGGGCGCTGTAATTGTTTTCAACTGCGCCCTGTTCCGCCCCGCTGGCACGCTAGCTGAAAAGCCCTATGGAGTACGCCAAGTCATCTTTGACAGGGTCATTGAGTATCTTCATGACTGCCTGGGCTTGATCTTGGGTGAGATCGTTTTCGCCCATCGGTACTTCTGCAAGGGAGGTCCATCCCATCGTGGTGAGTACAGCGGATTCTAAGTCCGGAGGTACAGCCCTTTCGTACTGCAAAGAATTGTCCGGATTGGGTTCTGGGTAAAAGCCACTGATGACAATAAATCTCATGGGTGCTGCTCCAGCTTAATTTGTTGTGGTCTTTCCTTCGGGTCTGGCTTTCCCGGTTTGTTCGCCGGTATTTGCATCAAACTCACCCAGGTGATTGTTTTGCCAGTCGTACACCTCTACCGCTCCGTGTTGGTAGTCCCATTCATAGATTCGTTTTTTACTTTCCCGGCGCGCCCGATTTCCTTTACGGCGGACCCTGACCGCATCGGGAAAAGCAGGAAGCGTGAGTGGCAGCGTGCGGTACTTGAGATCACCGCCGCCAGCAGGTCGAGCAAACACCACATACAGCGACTTAAGCCCGGTCGTTTCCGGAAACACCAGAATACAATCCTCGGCGGTAATGTCCTCACCGGGCAGGCCGTCTATCTGGCTATCTGTGTTCTCGGGGATCGGGTGAACGAGGAGGGTGTTCAGGTGCTCGTGGTGCTCGGGATAGATCAGCGGCGGCATTGATCCCAGAGGCCCGCGTTGGGGCGTCCACAGGATGGTAATGCCGTTGAGCTTGGCCTCCATGGCGGTTTTGTCTTCGTTCCACTTAACGTTCACGGTACGCACCGAGTCATCGCCCGAGGCGCCGGTGTGGATGCCGTAGACCTGCATGACCCCTTCGGCGTCACGCCGGAACTGGAAGCGCACGCGAGTGGTAGCGCGGGTCATGGTGCGTAACTGTTCGTCGGTGTGAAGAGTGCCGTCGCCCATTTTGGTTGGCAGCATCCCGAGAATGAACACACTGGCCGGTCCGCCTGCGCCACGTATCGCCCAATTGAGGCGCTGTTGCAGGATTCCGCCGCCGGCCATGCGCCCCAATGCCAGGTCGGCACCAAACGCAGTCGCTACAGCGGCGCCGGCTGACGGAAAGAGCATGGCGCCCGCCACCATGACCTTACCGAAGTTGGCGGCGGGTTCAGGTGCTGTACCGGCGTTCGTTCGGCACCAATTCTCTGGAGTGCAGGACTTGGCAAACACCAGATCGTCACGGGGCTTTGGCGTTGGCCATTCATCTGTTGGAACGTATGCCACCGGCTCTGGCTCCCGTGGCGGATTCCATGCGGCCCATGAGGCGCCACCGTTCCAGCGTTTACGACGCCAGTAGTCGTCGAAAATATATTTTGATATGTCCTTGTTCATGACAACTCCCTGTATGACTTCGGGTCGAGCCGTGGGAGCTTGTCGATCAAATTTGAGCCCGGTCAAATTGACTCGGTAACTTAAAGTTTCCGCCTCTTTGAGCGTACGAAAGATCCACTACGCACTTCTGATTCCGTCGCCCACACCCAATTCCTACAGTGTTTTCTGAGCTTATGGCCATGCGGTTGGGTTAGCCGAGCGGGTGGCGCCTCAGGCTTGAGGCATTCAGTTCGGCTTGGGGGCAAATGGGAGATCAACTAAACCTGTGACGAGGGATTTAGCGAAATGCCGTGCGGTCCCGATAGGGCGCGAGGCGGTCTCTTTTTTATCTGCGAGAGAAGGGCTGCTGCACAGCCATCGGGGATAAAAAATCGAGGCATAAAAAAACGGCCTACCTTTCGGTAAGCCGTTTTTAGTACTTGGTGGCTACACAGGGACTTGAACCCCGGACCCCAGCATTATGAATGCTATGCTCTAACCAACTGAGCTATGTAGCCAAGTGGCGCGCATTATTGGCTTGGAACGATGATGTGTCAAGCGTAAATCTAAAATATTTCTCTACGCTTTCAACTGCTTATCGCCCTGACCCGAAAAACCGGGGCAGGGCGGGGCATCAATTGAGCTGAAATCTCCCGGTATTCGCACTCAAGGCCTTGCTGCCCTGGCTCAAGGTATCGGCCGCGAGGTTCACGGCCCGTGCGCCTTCCAGCAATCTGACGGCGGCCTGATCGACCTGCTGGATGTTGCCGCTGACCTCATCGGCCGTACTCGCTTGTTCCTCAACAGCTGTGGCGATTTGCGCCAGGGTGTCGGTGACGCTCTGCACGGCGCTGGCGATTTCCCCCAGGCGTTCGCCCAGGCCGGTGACGGCTTCGGCGTCGGATTGAGCCTGGCCGCAAGCCGCTTCCATCAAACTCACGGCTTCATTCACGGTGTTGCGCAGGCTGTCGACGGTGCCGGCGATCTGCGCAGTGGACGACTGCGTGCGCTGGGACAGACTGCGCACTTCATCGGCTACCACGGCAAAGCCGCGACCCTGTTCACCGGCACGCGCCGCTTCGATGGCGGCGTTGAGCGCCAGCAGGTTGGTTTGCTCGGCGACGCCGCGAATGGTATCCACCACCAATTGAATCTGCTGGCCTTGCTCGCTGACCCGGCCCAACGCCGCCGCCGTCTCGTTGAGGCGCTGATTGAGCTGTTGAATGCTCGCCGTCGTGCGTTGGCTGTCGCGGCTGCTGTCGGCGGCGATGCGTTGGGTGTGCTGCGCGCTGCCAGAGGCTTGTTCACAGCTCTGAGCGACCCCTTGAGAGGTGGCGGCCAATTGCGTGGCGGCTGCGGCGATCTGGCTGATCTGGATTTGCTGGGCCTCGACTTCCCCCAGCGCGCCGCTGGAATGATCGTTGAGGGTGCGCACGGCATTACTCAGTTGCAAGGTCTCGTGATCGACCCCGAGCAAACTGTTGCGCAGTTGCACCACGGCCACGTTGAGTGCGGTGCTGATCGCCGCCAGTTCATCGCGGCCCTGCACCGGCACTTGCAGGCTCAGATTGCCGTCACGCAGGGCTTCGGCCAACACGGTGATGCCGCTGGCGCTGCGCCGGATCGAGGCCTGCAAGCACACGAACAGGTACAACGCCGCCAACAACAGGCAACCAAAGATGGTCGCCACGAGGAAGAATTGGCGAATCGCCGAGCTGTGGTAGTAATCCAGACGTTGATCCAGCGACACCAGCGATTGCTGGCGCAGCGAGGCGAGGTCGATCAGCAACGCGTCGAGGTTACGTTCGAAGTCGTCGGGCTTGAGGGTGATGCTGCCGCCGAACACGCCATCGTCGAGGACTTTCAGGCTCGCATCCAGGTGTTTGAGGCTGTCATGGTATTGCCCGGCCCACGCCTGCAAGGCGCTGGGCAGTCGGGCTTCGAGCAGGCTCGCGGTTTTAACAAGCTGTTCCCGGGCGTCGCCGATGCGACCGCGCAAGTCCCGCAACTGCAAACGGCTTTGCAGGGTGAACTGCCCGGACACCACCGACGCCTGACCGACGGCGGCGAGGCGTCCGACCCGTTCGATCAGGTCCGGCGCGTGCTGTGTCGAAATCTGCGTCAGCAAGTAGGTTTCCAGCCACGGCGCCAGGGTCAGGCGATTGTCCATGACGATCTGTTCGCGCAAGGCTTGCAGGGCGCTCAAGGCGTTGGTGAAGCGGTCGTAACCGTCCGGCCACCAGCCGACGCTGCTCAGGCTTTTCGAGTCCAGGCCATTGAGCGCGGTTTGCAGGGCTTGATAGCGGGTCAGGGTTTCACCCTCGGCGCCTTCGGTTTTCAGGGCATTGCCCAGGTCCGTGGTGGCTTGGGCGACGGCGGGTTGTACCGCGTCGAAGGCGCCCATGGCGGCGATTGTGGCCGGGGTCGGTTGGCGATTGGTTTCGGTGGCGCGCCAGCGGGCGGCGCGGTCACGCTGGGCGGCGAGCAGGTTGTCGAGCGCATCCAGGGCCAGCAATTGACGAACCCCGGCGCGTTCGCCGGAAATCAACTGCAACTTGTCCCGATAGTCCTGGCCAATCATCCACAGGCTGCCGGCCAGCGGCAGGATAAACAGCAGAAACAACAGCTGAAACTTGCGTGCGAAGCCAAAACGCCCCAGCAGCCCGATCCCCGGTGATAAAAAAGCCTGCATGCCCCATGACTCCTCTGGACACCACGCACCATTGGCGTGCGTCGTGGTCGTTGCGACCGCGACTTGTGCCCTTTTAAAAGGCCTCGAAAGTTCACCCTCACCAGCTCTGTAGGCCGACTCTGTAGCGAAACTTCCCATTCTCGGTTCCCTTTGTAAGGGCCCCGCGTTGAAGGGGTTTAGCAAGGCAAGATTCAGACCATGGCGTTGCGCTATCACCTGCGTGTCGATGAACGTCAAGGTCGTTAGCTGGCTAAGGGGATGGCGCTGCCGCACCGAAAAATGGCACATTGACGCACCTGCCCGTGTGCACCCCTCTGTTGTACGGAAATTCTCATGGCTATCAGCAATGCCCAGACCGGCTCGACGCCGGCATCCGCGACTCCGCAAAGCAGCCCGCTGGTCATGCGCATCATCGGCGCGGTGGCGCTGGCGCATTTGATCAACGACCTGATTCAGTCGGTCCTGCCGTCGATTTATCCGATGCTCAAGGCCAATTATGGCCTGACCTTTACCCAGGTCGGCCTGATCACCCTGACGTTTCAGTTGACGGCCTCGTTGCTGCAACCCTGGGTCGGTTACTACACCGATCGCCATCCCAAGCCGTGGCTGCTGCCGGCCGGTACGGTCTGCACATTGATCGGCATTTTGATGATGTCGGTGGTCGGTAACTTCCCGATGATTCTGCTGGCGGCGGGGCTGATCGGTATTGGCTCCTCGACCTTCCACCCGGAAGCGTCTCGCGTGGCTCGGCTGGCGTCTGGCGGGCGTTTCGGCCTGGCGCAATCGACTTTTCAGGTTGGCGGTAACGCCGGCTCGGCGTTCGGCCCGTTGCTGGCGGCGGCGATCATCATTCCCTACGGCCAGGGCCACGTCGCTTGGTTCGGGCTGTTCGCGGTGTTTGCGCTGTTTGTGCTGTACCGGATCAGCCGTTGGTACGCCAATCACCTGAACCTGTTCAAGCTCAAGCAAGGTCAGGCGGCGACCCATGGTTTGTCGAAAAATCGGGTAATCAGTGCACTGGTGGTGCTCGGTTTGCTGGTGTTCTCCAAGTATTTCTACATGGCCAGTTTCACCAGTTACTTCACCTTCTACCTGATCGAGAAGTTCGACCTGTCAGTGGCCAGTTCACAGCTGCATCTGTTCCTGTTCCTCGGGGCGGTGGCGGCGGGGACGTTCTTCGGCGGGCCGATTGGCGACAAGATCGGGCGTAAGGCGGTGATCTGGTTCTCGATCCTCGGTGTTGCCCCGTTCACCTTGATCCTGCCCCATGTCGATCTGTTCTGGACCAGTATTCTCAGCGTGGTCATCGGCTTCATCCTGGCCTCGGCCTTCTCGGCCATCGTGGTGTACGCGCAAGAACTGGTGCCGGGCAATGTCGGGATGATTGCCGGGGTGTTCTTCGGTTTGATGTTCGGTTTCGGCGGGATTGGTGCGGCGCTGCTGGGGCATTTGGCGGATGTTCACGGGATTGAATACGTGTACTTCCTGTGTTCGTTTTTGCCGCTGTTTGGCGTGTTGGCGATCTTCTTGCCGCGCACCAAAAAAGCCTGACCCCCACCGGACCTGTAGGAGCGAGGCTTGCCCGCGAAGGCGTCATCACTGATGCTAAAAGCTTCGCGGGCAAGCCTCGCTCCTACAGGTTGGTGGTGTTACCCGGATTTGAGGCACAAAAAAGCCGCGAATCAATCGCGGCTTTTTGTTGTGTAGCTGTTTTTACACGTTAAAACGGAAGTGCATCACGTCGCCGTCTTTCACGATGTAATCCTTGCCTTCCAGACGCCATTTACCGGCTTCTTTGGTGCCGGCTTCGCCCTTGTACTGGATGAAGTCGTCATAGGCGATGACTTCGGCGCGGATGAAGCCTTTTTCGAAGTCGGTGTGGATCACGCCAGCGGCTTGTGGTGCGGTGGCACCGACGCGGACGGTCCAGGCGCGGACTTCTTCGACACCGGCGGTGAAGTAGGTCTGCAGGTGCAGCATCTCGTAGCCGGCGCGGATTACGCGGTTCAGGCCAGGTTCTTCCAGGCCCAGGGCTTCGAGGAACATGTCTTTTTCTTCGCCATCTTCAAGCTCGGCGATTTCGGCTTCGATCTTGTTGCAGACCGGAACCACCATGGCGCCTTCTTCTTCGGCGATGGCCTTGACGATGTCCAGCAGCGGGTTGTTCTCGAAACCGTCTTCAGCGACGTTGGCGATGTACATGACCGGCTTAGTGGTCAGCAGGTGGAAACCGCGAATCACCGCTTTGTCGTCGGCATGCATGGTTTTCATCAGCGTGCGCGCAGGCTTGCCGAGGGTGAAGTGAGCGATCAACTGCTCCAGCAGACCCTTCTGGACTACTGCGTCCTTGTCGCCGCCCTTGGCATTGCGCGCGACTTTCTGCAGTTGCTTCTCGCAACTGTCGAGGTCGGCGAAGATCAGTTCCAGGTCGATGATCTCGATGTCGCGTTTCGGGTCGACGCTGTTGGAGACGTGAATCACGTTCTCGTCTTCGAAGCAGCGGACCACGTGGGCGATGGCATCGGTTTCACGGATGTTGGCGAGGAACTTGTTGCCCAGGCCTTCACCTTTCGAGGCGCCGGCCACCAGGCCTGCGATGTCGACGAATTCCATGGTGGTCGGCAGGATGCGCTTCGGATTGACGATGGCTGCCAGGGCTTCCAGGCGCGGGTCCGGCATCGGCACGATACCGGTGTTCGGCTCGATGGTGCAGAAGGGGAAGTTCTCGGCCGCGATCCCGGATTTGGTCAGGGCGTTGAATAGGGTGGACTTGCCGACGTTAGGCAGGCCGACGATGCCGCAATTGAATCCCATGGTGTTTTCCCCGAGGAGTGAGTCAGGCCTTCTGGCTGTGCAGGTTTTTCATCGCGCGGTTCCATTCCCCGGCGAGGATATCCGGCAGCACGCCGAGGGCAAAGTCGATGCTGGCATCGAGTTTTTCCTGTTCGGCGCGTGGCGCACGACCCAGGACGAAATTTGAAACCATACTCGCAACGCCCGGGTGGCCAATGCCAAGCCGCAAGCGGTAAAAGGTATTCTGATTGCCCAGTTGCGCGATGATGTCGCGCAACCCGTTGTGACCGCCGTGGCCGCCGCCCTGTTTGAGTTTGGCAACGCCCGGAGGCAGGTCGAGTTCGTCATGCGCCACCAGGATTTCTTCAGGCTTGATGCGGAAGAAACCGGCGAGTGCCGCCACGGCCTGGCCGCTGCGGTTCATGTAGGTGGTGGGAATCAGCAGACGAACATCCTGACCCTGATGCGAATAGCGCCCGGTCAGGCCGAAATATTTGCGATCCGCCACAAGGTTTACGCCTTGTGCGTTCGCGATGCGCTCAACAAAAAGGGCCCCTGCGTTATGCCGGGTCTGTTCGTATTCAGCGCCTGGATTTCCCAGGCCAACGATCAGTTTGATGGCAGTCACGATAGGGGCCCTTCCTTGGAGTGGTGGATAACATCGCTGCAACCAGCGTGTGCGGCGAAAGTGGACGACAAGTGCTCATTTACCATTATGTAAACTCCGCGTTCTCGCCCGCTTTCTCGCTACGTTCCAGTCCGCGATGTTACTTGATCACTCCGGCTTCACAGAGTGAATTACTCTGCTGCGCCTTCTTCGGTAGCTTCTGGAGCAACACGTGGAGCGTGAACGTTGGCAACAGCCAGGTCATTACCGTGAGCCAGAGCAACAAACTCAACGCCTTTAGGGGCTTTGAGGTCGGACAGGTGAATGATCGAACCGACTTCGGCGTCAGCCAGGTCAACTTCGATGAATTCAGGCAGGTCTTTCGGCAGGCAAGTCACTTCGACTTCAGCGATAACGTGCGAAATCTCGCCGCCTTTCTTGATCGGAGCAGCTTCGCCAACGAAGTGTACAGGTACGGTAGCGGTCAGTTTCTGGCCAGCTACAACGCGTACGAAGTCAGCGTGCAGCACGTGGCCTTTAGCCGGGTGGCGCTGCAGAGCTTTGATGATTACGTTTTGCTTGGTGCCACCAACGTTCAGCTCGATGATGTGGCTGTAAGCCGCTTCGTTTTCGAGCAGTTTGGCAACTTCTTTAGCCAGCATGCTGATGGATTCAGGGGCTTTTTCGCCACCGTAAACTACAGCTGGAACCAGGCTTGCGAGACGACGCAGGCGGCGGCTCGCACCTTTCCCCAGGTCGGAACGCACTTCAGCATTCAGAGTAAAATCGTTCATGTTGTATCTCCAAAATAACCACATTCGCCCCAGCGGTTGCGACCAGCGCTAAAGGCGATATGGGCAAAAAAGCCCCGCCCCGGCAGGAATGCCGGGGCGGGGCGCTTTTCGTCAACGAGACATTCGAGAAGGGCAGGGCCCTTAGCGGAACATCGCGCTGATCGATTCTTCATTGCTGATGCGGCGGACCGCCTCGGCAACTACCGGCGCGATATCCAGTTGACGGATACGCGAGCAGGCTTGAGCAGCAGCGGACAACGGGATGGTGTTAGTCACCACCAGTTCGTCCAGCATGGAATTTTCAATGTTTTCGATCGCCCGACCGGACAGCACAGGGTGTGTGCAGTAGGCGAAAACCTTGGCAGCGCCATGCTCTTTCAGGGCCTTCGCCGCATGGCACAGAGTGCCGGCGGTATCGACCATGTCATCGACCAGAATACAGGTGCGCCCTTCGACATCACCGATGATATGCATCACTTCAGAGTGATTGGCTTTCTCACGGCGTTTGTCGATGATCCCGAGATCCACGCCCAGGGATTTGGCAACGGCACGTGCACGCACGACGCCACCAATGTCCGGGGACACAATCATCAGGTTCTCAAAGCGCTGATCTTCAATGTCATCCACCAATACCGGGGAGCCGTAGATGTTATCTACCGGAATATCGAAGAAACCCTGGATTTGGTCAGCATGCAAATCAACCGTGAGAACACGATCGATGCCGACTACGGTAAGCATGTCAGCGACGACTTTCGCGCTGATAGCCACACGTGCGGAACGCGGACGGCGATCCTGACGGGCATAACCAAAGTAAGGAATAACAGCAGTGATACGAGTAGCCGAGGAGCGGCGGAAGGCATCAGCCATCACTACCAGTTCCATCAGGTTATCGTTGGTCGGAGCGCAAGTCGGCTGAATAATGAAAACATCTTTACCGCGGACGTTTTCATTGATCTCGGCTGTAATCTCGCCGTCGGAAAACTTACCGACTGAGATGTCACCGAGAGGGATATGCAGCTGACGTACGACACGTCGAGCCAGATCGGGGTTAGCGTTCCCCGTAAAGACCATCATCTTGGACACGCGCAGTACCTGAAGGCTGAGGGTAACCTGGATGAGTATAGGAAAATGGCAGGGGCGGCTGGATTCGAACCAACGCATGGCAGGATCAAAACCTGCTGCCTTACCGCTTGGCGACGCCCCTGTATCTGTTGCAACGATTACCCAGTAATCGATTCCTTTAGAGCAGATTTTGCAGCTTGCGATGCAACATCGAAACGTTGCTTCCCTTTGCTACAAACCCTGTAAGGGTCTCTGTAAGAAGGGCCGAGACTTTATCAGCTTCAGCTTTGCTTGGGAAGCCCCCAAACACACAACTTCCAGTTCCGGTGAGTTTTGCTTCGGTAAATTTACCTAACAAATTCAAGGCGTTACGTACCTCTGGATAACGTCTTGCTACTACCGGTAAGCAGTCATTACGACTGTTTCCCTTGGGAACGGGGCGCACTTTAATGGGAGAAGAGTTACGTGTCAACAAAGGATCTGAAAAAATTTCTGCTGTACTTACAGATACTTGCGGTACCAGCACCAGATACCACGGTTCTTCGGGGTCTACAGGGGTGAGTTTCTCTCCGACACCCTCGGCGAAAGCCGCATGCCCGCGCACGAAAACCGGGACGTCGGCGCCCAGGGTCAGGCCCAGCGCGGCCAGTCGATCTTCATCCCAGCCCAGTTGCCAAAGGTGATTGAGGCCAAGCAGTGTCGTCGCGGCATTTGAACTGCCGCCGCCGATTCCACCGCCCATGGGCAGGATTTTTTCGATCCAGATGTCGACGCCGAGCGCACAGCCGGATTGCTCCTGAAGTTTTTTCGCCGCTCGAACAATCAGATTGCTGTCATGAGGCACGCCGTCGAATTCGGTGTGCAAACGAATCACGCCGTCATCGCGAACGGCGAAAGTGATCTCGTCGCCGTAATCGAGGAACTGAAAAATCGTTTGCAACTCGTGGTATCCGTCTTCACGGCGCCCAAGAATGTGCAGCATCAGGTTGAGTTTGGCCGGGGAGGGCAGCGTCAAGCGCGCAACGGTCATGGTCACTGCCCCAGTTTGCGTGGTTGCCATTCCTTGATCACCAGCGTGACATCAAGGTCTGTGCCGTGCAGTTTGATCCGCTCGGGCAGCCAATAGCCGTTTTGTTCGGCGTAACTCAGGTATTCCACCTGCCAGCCATCCTGTTCAAGGCTGGCCAAACGGCTGTCGGTGTCCAGGGTCAGGCGGCTTTTGCTGCTCGGGGACGGCAGTCCGCGAACCCACCAGGCGAGATTCGACACCGGCAATTTCCAGCCCAATTGCTCTTCAAGCAAGGTTTCTGGGGAGGTGGCGTCATAGCGGCCCTGGTTGGCGACTTCCAGCGAAACCTTGCCCGGACGCCCGGTCAGACGTGCCGCGCCGCGACCCAGCGGGCCGGAGAGGCGGATGTCGTAATAATCCTGGCGCTGCAGCCAGAACAGCGTGCCGCTGCCCGAATCCTTGGGAGCGCGAATGCCAATCTTGCCGTTGATCTGCCAGCCATCGAGGCCGGTCATTTGCTGTTTGTACGCGTTCCATTGGACCGGGTTGCCTTGACCCTGGACCGATTCGCGGGCACCGAAACCCGCGCAACCGGCGAGCAGGGCGATAAAGCTGAAAACAATTACGTGGCGCAAAAACATAATCTTAAAGAGTCTCTGATCCGGTCAGGCGCTTGATGGTGCCGCGCAGGGTAGGGCTATCGGGCTGATCCTTGAGGAACTTGCCCCAGATTTGCTTGGCTTCGCGCTGTTTGCCGTTGGCCCACAGGACTTCACCCAGGTGAGCGGCGACTTCCTGATCGGGGAAGCGCTCCAGGGCCTGACGCAGCAAGCGTTCGGCTTCATCAAGATTACCCAGGCGGAAATTCACCCAGCCGAGGCTGTCGAGTACCGCCGGGTCTTCCGGATTGAGCTGGTGCGCGTGTTCGATCAGGGCCTTGGCTTCTTCATAACGGGTCGTGCGGTCGGACAGGGTGTAGCCGAGGGCGTTCAACGCCATCGCATTGTCCGGGTCGCGCTTGATGATCAGGCGCAGGTCTTGCTCCATCTGCGCGAGGTCATTGCGTTTTTCCGCGAGCATGGCCCGGGTGTAGAGCAGATTCAGATCGTCCGGGTATTGCTGCAAGGCCTTGTGCAGGACGCCCCAGGCCTTGTCGCCCTGTTTATTGGCGGACAGGGTTTCGGCTTCGATCAGGTACAGCTGAATCGCGTAGTCCGGTTGGGCATCACGCTCGGCCGCGAGTTTGCTTTGGGCTTCGGCGGTCTTGCCGTTGTTCATCAGGATATCGGCCTGGCGCAATTGCGCAGGCAGGTAATCGTTGCCGGGGCCGACCTGGGCGTACTCGATCAGTGCGCCTTGCGGGTCGTTGCGCTCTTCAGCGATCCGGCCCAGGTTCAGGTGCGCCGAATCGACATGGCTTTCCCGGGCAATCAGGTCTTCCAGGTAACCCTTGGCCTCGTCCCAGGCCTTGGCTTCCAGGCACACCAGCGCCAGGGAATAACGCAACTCGTCGTCTTCCGGGTACTGCTGAACCAGGCTGGAGAACTCGACCTTGGCGTCATCCATGCGGTCCTGTTCGACCAGCATGCGCGCGTAAGTCAGGCGCAGGCGTTTGTCGTCCGGGTATTTCTTGATGCTTTTTTGCAGCAGCGGCAGGGCTTCGCCGCCACGGTTGAGTGTTTGCAGCAGGCGCGCGCGCAGCAGGATTGGGGCAATCTCGCCGGCTTCCGGCGGATTGTCTTCCAGCAGGGTCAATGCACCTTTGGCGTCGCCGTCCTGTTGCATCAGCAAGGCTTTGCCGAAAATCAGCTGACCGTTCTTGGGGTGACGCTGCAACAAACGGTCAAAACTTTTCATCAGGCCATTGCGCGTGTCCTGGTCGGTGTCCGCAGCGGACAGGGCCAGAAAGTCGAAATGCGTGTCGCCCTTGCCTTGCAGGACTTTCTCCATATACACCATGGAGTCGTCATAGCGCCCGGCGCGCGCCAGTTGCACGGCCGCCGCCCGTTGCGCTTCAAGGTCATCCGGGGCGTTTCTGGCCCAGATCAGCGCGGTATCCAGGGCGGCCTGATCGGCGCCCAGGTATTCGGCGATGCGGAATGCCCGTTCGGAAATGCCCGGGTCCTGAGTGTTGATGGCCTGGGTCACGTAGTTGTCCAGCGCAATGTCGAAACGATTGCGTTGGCCAGCCAGTTCGGCGCTCAACAGGCTGAAGATGGTTTCTTCACTGAATGAGCTGTAAACCTTGGGCTTTTCAGGGGCCGGAGTGCTGTCTTCAGTCGGCGGCGTACCGTCCGACGACACGGGTGCCAAGGCCTGGCAGCCGCTGAGGAAGACAAAAGCGAGGAGCAACGCGGAAGATCTATTCATATAGGAGAAGGACGACTAACCTGCGGTCGGATCATCATGACACAAGCCTTCGGCCAAACATAACCGAGTCTCAGTTGCTGCCTTTATAGGGGCAGGTGATTGGGACAATAGTCAGCGGTAGTTGTTCTGTCTCTGTCGAAGTAGGACAATTGCCGGCTTCACGTCACTATCAGCGACCTTGAATGGCCTTTCTTGCACTCGGTATTAACCACAAGACTGCTTCAGTAGACGTCCGCGAGCGCGTGGCCTTTACCCCTGAGCAGTTGGTGGAGGCCTTGCAACAGCTCTGCCGACTCACCGACAGCCGCGAAGCTGCGATCCTTTCCACCTGCAATCGCAGTGAGCTGTACATCGAACAGGATCACCTTTCGGCGGACATCATCCTGCGCTGGCTGGCCGATTATCATCATTTGAGCATCGACGAGCTGCGCGCCAGCGCTTATGTGCACGAAGATGATGCGGCAGTTCGTCACATGATGCGGGTCGCCTCCGGGCTCGATTCCCTGGTGTTGGGCGAACCGCAGATTCTCGGCCAGATGAAATCGGCCTACGCCGTGGCGCGGGAGGCCGGCACCATCGGTCCGTTGCTGGGGCGTTTGTTCCAGGCCACGTTCAATGCGGCCAAACAGGTGCGCACCGACACGGCCATCGGCGAAAACCCGGTGTCCGTGGCGTTTGCTGCGGTGAGCCTGGCGAAACAGATTTTCAGCGACTTGCAACGCAGCCAGGCCTTGCTGATCGGCGCCGGTGAGACCATCACCCTGGTCGCCCGTCATCTGCATGAGCTGGGGGTCAAGCGCATCGTCGTCGCCAACCGTACCCTGGAACGCGCGAGCATCCTGGCCGAACAGTTCGGCGCCCACGCGGTCTTGCTCTCGGATATCCCGGCCGAACTGGTGCGCAGCGACATCGTGATCAGCTCCACCGCCAGCCAGTTGCCGATCCTCGGCAAGGGTGCGGTGGAAAGTGCCTTGAAGCTGCGCAAGCACAAACCGATCTTCATGGTCGATATCGCCGTTCCCCGGGACATCGAGCCTGAAGTCGGCGAACTCGACGACGTTTACCTCTACAGCGTCGACGATCTGCACGAAGTGGTCGCCGAAAACCTCAAGAGTCGCCAGGGCGCAGCCCAGGCGGCGGAAGAAATGGTGTCGATCGGCGCCGATGACTTCATGGTGCGCCTGCGCGAACTGGCGGCGGTGGATGTGCTCAAGGCCTACCGTCAGCAGAGCGAACGCCTGCGTGACGAAGAATTGCAAAAAGCCCAGCGCAGCTTGGCCAACGGCACCAGCGCCGAAGATGTGCTGGTGCAACTGGCCCGTGGCTTGACCAACAAGCTGTTGCACGCGCCCAGCGTACAGTTGAAAAAGTTGACTGCCGAAGGCCGCCTCGATGCGCTGGCCATGGCCCAGGAACTCTTTGCCCTCGGTGAGGGCTCGTCGGATAGCTCGGATAAAAAACTGCAATGAAAGCGTCACTGCTTAACAAGCTGGACATCCTCCAGGACCGTTTCGAGGAACTGACCGCGCTGCTTGGCGATGGCGAAGTCATTTCCGATCAGGCCAAATTCCGCGCCTATTCCAAGGAATACGCGGAAGTCGAACCGATTGTCGAAACGTATAAACAACTGCTGAAAGTGCAGGGCGACCTCGAAGGCGCCCAGGCCTTGCTCAAGGACAGCGACCCGGACATGCGCGAAATGGCCGTGGAAGAAGTCCGCGAAGCCAAAGAGCAACTGATCGAAATCGAATCCCGGTTGCAACGCATGCTGCTGCCCAAGGACCCGAACGACGGACGCAACGTGTTCCTCGAAATTCGCGCCGGCACTGGCGGTGACGAGGCGGCGATTTTCTCCGGTGACCTGTTTCGCATGTATTCGCGTTACGCCGAACGACGTGGCTGGCGGGTGGAAATTCTCTCGGAGAACATCGGTGAGCACGGCGGCTTTAAAGAAGTCATCGCCCGGGTCGAAGGCGAGAATGTCTACGGCAAGCTGAAATTCGAATCCGGTGCGCACCGTGTGCAGCGGGTTCCGGCGACTGAATCACAGGGCCGCATCCACACCTCGGCCTGCACCGTGGCGGTGTTGCCCGAACCGGACGAGCAGGAAGCGATCGAGATCAACCCGTCCGACTTGCGCATCGACACTTACAAGTCTTCCGGGGCCGGTGGTCAGCACGTCAACAAAACCGACTCGGCGATCCGCATCACGCACTTGCCGTCCGGGATTGTCGTGGAGTGCCAGGAAGAACGTTCCCAGCACAAGAACCGCGCCCGGGCGATGTCCTGGCTGTCGGCCAAACTCAACGACCAGCAGACCAGCGCCGCCGCGAATGCCATCGCCAGCGAACGCAAGTTGCTGGTGGGTTCGGGGGATCGCTCCGAACGAATTCGCACCTACAACTTTGCCCAGGGCCGGGTCACCGACCACCGGGTCAACCTGACGCTGTATTCCCTCGACGAAATCCTCGCCGGTGGCGTCGATGCAGTGATCGAGCCGTTGTTGGCCGAGTACCAGGCCGACCAATTGGCGGCGATAGGTGAATAAATGACCATCATTGCCAGTTTGTTGCGTGCTGCTGAACTCCCCGACTCGCCGACGGCGCGTCTCGATGCCGAACTGTTGCTGGCCGCTGCCCTGGGCAAGTCCCGCAGCTTCCTGCACACCTGGCCCGAGCGCATCGTGCCGAGCGAAGCGGCGCTGATGTTTGCCAGCTACTTGCAGCGGCGTCGCGGCGGTGAGCCAGTGGCTTACATCCTCGGTCAGCAAGGTTTCTGGAAGCTTGATCTGGAAGTCGCGCCGCACACGCTGATCCCGCGCCCGGACACCGAACTGCTGGTGGAAGCCGCGCTGGAACTGTTGCCGGCCACCCCCGCCAAGGTTCTCGACCTCGGTACGGGCAGCGGCGCAATCGCGTTGGCCCTGGCCAGCGAGCGTCCAGCCTGGAGCGTTACCGCCGTGGACCGTGTGCTCGAAGCCGTGGCCCTGGCCGAGCGCAATCGCCAGCGTCTGCACCTGAACAACGCCACCGTGCTGAGCAGCCATTGGTTCAGCGCCCTGGAAGGCCAGCGTTTCCAACTGATCATCAGTAACCCGCCTTACATCGCTTCCGCCGATCCGCATCTGGTGGAAGGTGACGTGCGTTTCGAACCGGCCAGTGCCTTGGTCGCCGGTGTCGACGGGCTCGACGATTTGCGTTTGATCGTCGCCCAGGCACCGGACTATCTCGACGCGGGCGGCTGGTTGATGCTGGAACACGGTTACGATCAAGCCGAGGCGGTGCGCGATTTGCTGCTGACTCGCGGTTTTGAAGACGTCCACAGCCGCACCGATCTGGGCGGTCACCAACGGATCAGCCTGGGGCGCCTGCCGTGCTGAATGATCAGGAGTTGTTGCGCTACAGCCGACAGATTCTGTTGCAACACGTCGACATCGACGGTCAATTGCGGCTTAAAGAAAGCCGTGTACTGATCGTCGGGCTCGGCGGTCTTGGCTCGCCAGTGGCGCTGTACCTGGCGGCGGCCGGTGTCGGTGAGCTGCACCTGGCGGACTTCGACACGGTCGACCTGACCAACCTGCAACGCCAGATCATCCACGACACCGACAGCGTCGGCGTGAGCAAGGTCGATTCGGCGATCCGCCGTTTGAGCGCGATCAACCCCGAGATTCAACTGGTCGCCCATCGCGCGGCGCTGGATGAAGATTCCCTGGCCGCTGCGGTGGCGGCGGTGGATCTGGTGCTCGACTGCTCCGACAATTTCTCCACCCGTGAAGCGGTCAACGCGGCGTGTGTGGCGGCGGGCAAACCGCTGGTCAGTGGTGCGGCAATTCGTCTGGAAGGGCAATTGTCAGTGTTTGACCCGCGCCGTCCGGAAAGTCCGTGCTACCACTGCTTATACGGGCACGGCAGCGAAGCCGAACTGACGTGTAGCGAAGCCGGGGTGATCGGTCCGTTGGTGGGCCTGGTCGGCAGCCTGCAAGCCCTCGAAGCGCTCAAGTTGCTGGCCGGTTTCGGCGAGCCATTGGTAGGGCGCTTGTTGTTGATCGATGCCTTGGGCACACGCTTCCGTGAGTTGCGGGTCAAGCGTGATCCGGGTTGCAGCGTGTGTGGTCCGGCCCATGCGTGAAGCGCCGATTGGCGTGTTCGACTCCGGCGTCGGTGGGCTGTCGGTGCTGGCCGAGATCCAGCGTTTGCTGCCCAATGAGTCGCTGTTGTATGTCGCCGATTGCGGGAATATCCCTTACGGCGAGAAAACCCCGGCCTTCATTCAGCAGCGCTGCAGCGTCATCGCCGAGTTCTTCCAGCAGCAGGGCGCCAAAGCGTTGGTGCTGGCCTGTAACACCGCCACCGTGGCCGGCGTGGCCAATTTGCGTCGCGATTATCCCGAATGGCCCATCGTCGGCATGGAACCTGCGGTCAAACCGGCCGCAGCGGCGACCCGCACGGGCGTGGTCGGTGTGCTGGCCACCACCGGCACCTTGCAGAGCGCCAAGTTCGCGGCGCTGCTGGACCGCTTCGCCACGGATGTTCGTGTGATCACCCAGCCTTGCCCCGGTCTGGTGGAGCTGATTGAAAGTGGCGACCTGCACAGCCCGACCTTGCGCCAGTTGCTGCAGGGGTATGTCGAACCGCTGCTCGCCGCCGGCGCCGACACAATCATTCTCGGCTGCACGCACTACCCCTTTCTAAAGCCCCTGCTTAAGCAGATGATCCCGGAGCACATCAGCCTGATCGACACCGGTGCGGCTGTGGCGCGGCAACTGCAACGCTTGTTGGCCGAGAGGGAATTGCTCGCTGTGGGCCCGGTTCGTCCCGCGCAGTTCTGGACGAGTGCCGACCCGGAACATTTTAGAAATATCTTGCCGATACTGTGGAATACGGCTGGCGTTGTGCAAAGCTTCAAGTACTAGAAAAAAGCCGGGGGCAACCGTGAAATTGGGGTGAACTTCTGATAAAGCGCCGACTTCTATAGCTGTGTCTGTTGAGCTACAAAAAAAACCACACGAAATCGTTCCGGAAAAGGATGTTTCTAATGAAGCGACTATTCTGCTTGGCCGCGATTGCGGCCGCACTCATGGGGCAAAGTTTGACCGCACAAGCGGCTGGCGTGGAGTTCGGGGTCGGACAGACCAGCGATTCGACCATGACCTACCGGTTGGGCCTGCAATTCAATTGGGATCAGAGTTGGCTGCAAAGTGATGTCGGTCGCGTGACCGGTTACTGGAGCGGCGCCTACACCTATTGGGATGGTGACAAGACTTCAGGCACCAGCAGCCTGTCGTTCGCCCCGGTGTTTGTTTACGAGTTTGCCGGGCAAAACGTTAAACCGTATGTGGAGGCCGGGATTGGCGTGGCGTTGTTCTCCAACACCCAACTGGAAGACAACAACATTGGCCAGGCCTTTCAGTTCGAAGACCGCTTCGGGTTCGGGCTGCGCTTTGCGGGTGGGCATGAAGTCGGGATTCGTGCGACGCACTATTCCAATGCCGGGCTGAACAGCAATAACGACGGTGTGGAAAGTTACTCGCTGCACTACACGATGCCGTTGTAACGTCAAAAGCTTCGCGGGCAAGCCTCGCTCCTACAGGTTCGGTGATCCGTAGGAGCGAGGCTTGCCCGCGAAGGTGTCTTAACATTCGGCAGTGATGTTGAATTAGACCGCTTTCGCGAGCAAGCCCCACACATTGGGTTGTCGGTGGCTTCGATTTACCGATAAACCGACACAATCCCCTGACGCTCTTCCATGCACTCCGGCGACCCCGTCTCAAACTCCCGACAGATCAGCGGGCGTTTTTCGTAGATCGTGCACATCATCGTGTTGCGATCCAGCGCCGCGCACCAGCCGTCATCCAGCCGTAACATCACTTCCCCGCCCCAGTCATCGGTATCGATGTAGCGTTCGGGCACGCCGGTTTCGGTGATCAGCATGACTTCGAGCTGGCAGCAGCAGGCCGAGCACGTCGAGCAAGTGACCGCCGGTTCGGCGATTTGCGTGTGGGGGATGGTTTTCATGGGGCGCAGTGTAAGGCAGTCGACCGTTACTGTGTGAAAGGCCTGACGGACGCTCAGTCGCGGTGATCCGCCGCCAGCCGTTGGGCCATGAAATGCAGCGTCGGAAACAGCATTGCCCAGAGTAGTCCGATGCCGATCAGCGTTGGCATCTGGCCGTAGGGAAAGTGCACGCCCGCCAATCGGCTGCCGGCGTAATACGACAGCGGCCCACCGATGGCGCCCAACAGGCTGGCCAGCCATAAGGGGCGGGCGCTCCACAGCAAGCAGTGGCGCAACGTGGTCGCCAGCAACGCCCACAGCAGCATCAGCCACAGCGGAATCAACGGCGCGACGTCGGTGAAGTCGAACACCCCCAGCCAGCGCAACGAACTGTCGACGGTGGTGCCCAGCAGGACCACGCTCAGGATCAGTCGGCCCTCATCGACCCAACGACTTATCCACAGCAGATGAATCACCAGCGCCGCCAGAGCCACCAGCAACCACAGGCTGTTGCCGCCGACCACGCAGGCGAACCAGCCGACTTGGAAAAGCACGGCATTCGCCAGACGTTCAAGCATCGAAACGGCCGAGCAGTGGCGCCGGCATCGCCGCCGGTTTGGCCAGCAACAATTGCGCGGTGCCAATGGTGCGCTCCAGAAAGCCCCCTTCGCAGTAGCACAGGTAAAACTCCCACAGCCGCAGGAAGTAATCGTCGTAGCCCAATTCGCTCAAGCGACCGTGGGCGCGGCGAAAATTCTCATGCCACAGGCGTAAGGTTCGGGCGTAGTGCAGGCCGAAATCCTCCATGTGCAGCAGGTTCATGTCGGTGTCGCGGCTGACGATTTCCAGCATCTTCTGCACACAGGGCAAGGCGCCGCCGGGGAAGATGTAGCGCTGGATGAAATCGACACTGGTCTTGGCTTGTTCGTAGCGCTGGTCGCGGATGGTGATCGCCTGCAACAGCATCAAGCCGTTGCTCTTGAGCAGGTGCGCGCATTGCTTGAAGTAAGTCGGCAGGAAGCGATGGCCCACCGCTTCGATCATCTCGATGGACACCAGTTTGTCGTACTGCCCGGTGAGGTCGCGGTAATCGGAGAGCAGCAACGTCACTTGATCCTGCAAACCCAGGGCTTCGATCCGCTGGGCGGTGAACGCGTACTGTTCCTTGGAGAGCGTGGTGGTGGTGACTTTGCAGCCGTAATTCTGCGCGGCGTACAGCGCCATGCTGCCCCAACCGGTGCCGATTTCCAGCAGGTGATCGCCGGGTTTCAAGGCGAGTTTCTGGCAGATGCGCTCCAGTTTGTTCAGTTGTGCTTGTTCCAGGCTGTCGTCGGGGCTGAGGAATTGCGCCGCCGAATACATCATGGTCGGGTCGAGAAACTGTTCGAACAGGTCATTGCCCAGGTCGTAATGCGCCGCGATGTTTTTCTGCGAGCCTTTGCGGGTATTGCGGTTGAGCCAATGCAGGCCCTGCACAAACGGCCGACTGAGTTTGGCCAGGCCACCCTCCAGCGCATCCAGCACTTCCAGGTTGCTGACGAACACCCGCACCACGGCGGTCAGGTCCGGCGAACTCCAGTAGCCGTGGATAAACGCCTCACCGGCGCCGATCGAACCGTTGCTCGCCACCAGGCCCCAGACCGACGCATCGAGGATATGAATTTCCCCCAGCAGATGATCGCCCGCCGTGCCGAAAACGTGGCGTTCGCCGTCCTCGACCACCACCAGTTGCCCGTGTTTGAGGTGTGCCAATTGACGCAACACGCCCCGGCGCAGCAGCGAACCGGACAAGCCGTTGGTGCTGAGCAGGGGGGCTTTGACCGAAACGCTAGAGGATTTCATGACGGCGATCCTTTGGAGGGACGATGGCGGTTTGAAAGCTGCCATCGGCAGCCTGATGAGCAAAAATCGGTGTGCGTTTGAGCAACAGGCGAATCGCCTGCCAATAAATCGCCAGGCAGGTTTTCGCGGTCATCCACGGAAAGCGCCGCAAGTAACGGTGCAGGCTGGCGCGATCCAGGGGCTCGCGTTGCAGGTTGAGCGTGGCGTCGAACAGTTTCAGTTCGCCCTGCCAGTCGGCCATGTGCACGCCAAGCTTTTGCGCGGCAGGACTGAAGCTCATGCGGTATTCCAGATCCCGGGGCAGAAACGGCGACACATGAAAGGCCTTGGCCACGGCGAAGTGCTGGTGGAAATCGCTCAGGGTTTCCGGCGCCTTGGCCGGCAACACGTAGTGATACCGTTCGCGCCACGGGGTGTTGGTGACTTCGCAAAGAATCGCTGCCAGTTGGCCGTCGGCTTCGTGGCAATAGAAGAAACTCACCGGGTTGAACGACAGGCCCCAACTGCGTGCCTGGGTCAGCAAGCAGATCGAGCCCATGGGCGCATGGCCGATGGCTTGGCCGACCTGCTGGCGCACCGCGTCGATCAAGCGCATGCCGGTGCCGGTGAAGGCCTTCAAGTAGTCGCTCTCACGAAAGGAAAACGGCGCAAAGCGGCTGTGGCCCGACAGCGGAGACAAGCCGAGTACCGCGTCCTGTTCGTCGAGGTCCAAGTACAGCAGCCCGATCCGGTAACGGAATTCATGGCGCCGTGGCGCAAACCGCCGATGGGCGATCCAGCCGCTGTAGAGGGCGCTGTTCACAGCAGCTCTCCAAGCGAGCGGGCCACGCGCAAGCCGCTGACCACGCCGTCTTCGTGAAAGCCGTTGGCCCAATACGCGCCGCAATAATAGGTGTGCTGCACGCCGTCCAATTCTTCCCAGCGTTGCTGCGCCGCCACGGCTTTGAGGCTGTATTGCGGATGGGCGTAGGTGTATTTGGCGAGCACTTTGAACGGGTTGATGCCGGCGCTTTGATTGAGGCTGACGCAGAACGTGGTGTCGCTCTGGAGGCCTTGCAGGATGTTCATGTCGTAGGTCACGGCGGCCAGGGTGTGCCCGGCGCCGCCGAGTCGATAATTCCAACTGGCCCAGGCCAGTTTGCGTTCCGGCAACAGGCGCGTGTCGGTGTGCAGCACCACTTCGTTGTCGGCGTAGGGCAGCGCGCCGAGGATCGACTGTTCGGCGCTGCTCGGTTTGGCCAGCAGTTTGAGGGCTTGATCGCTGTGGCAGGCGAACACCACTTTGTCGAAGCGCTCGCTGCCGGCGGCGCTGTGGATAACCACGCCTTCTTCATCACGCTCGACGCGAGTCACCGGGCAATTGAGGCGGATCTTGTCTTTAAAGGACGCGGTCAGCGGCGCGATATAAGCGCTCGACCCGCCCTCGATCACACACCATTGCGGACGATTACTGACAGACAACAAACCGTGGTTCTTGAAAAACCGCACGAAGAACTGCAACGGAAAACCGAGCATGTCGGCCATGGACATCGACCAGATCGCCGCGCCCATCGGCACGATGTAATGCAGGATAAAACGCTCACCGTAACCGCCGGCCTTCAGGTATTGATCGAGGGTGGTGTCGGCGGCGATCCGCAGTTCTTCGAGGTCGCGCTGGGCTTCTTTATTGAAGCGCAGGATGTCGCGCAACATGCCCCAGAACCCCGGCGACAGCAGATTGCGCCGCTGGGCGAACAGGCTGTTGAGGTTGTTGCCGTTGTACTCCAGCCCTGAATCCGGGTCGGTGACCGAGAAACTCATCTCGGTGGGTTTGAAACCCACGCCGATCTGGCCCAGCAAGCGAATGAAATTCGGGTAGGTCCAGTTGTTGAACACAATGAACCCGGTGTCCACGGCGTAGTGCCGGCCATCGACGGTCACGTCCACCGTATGGGTGTGCCCGCCGACCCAGTCGCCGGCCTCGAACAGGGTGATCTCGTGGCTGCGATTGAGCAGGTAAGCGCTCGTCAGCCCTGAGATGCCGCTGCCGATAATGGCGATGTTCACGGTTGATCCTTGATCGGCGGGTTGCTGCGGACCATGCGTTTGCCGATCGCCAGTTTGACCCGGTTAGGCAGCTTCGACAGGGGCCACAGGGCGGCCATGAACAGTGCCGGGAAGGCGATTTCCAGCGGGCGGTTCTTGAGCTTGGCGAAGATGTGCCGCGCGGCTTTATCCACCGGCCAACTGAGCGGCATCGGGAAATCGTTTTTCGCGGTCAGCGGCGTATCGACAAAACCGGGGCTGACCACGGTGACTTCGATGCCTTCGTCCGCCAGGTCAATGCGCAGGGATTCGAACAGGTAGCGCAGCCCGGCCTTGGAGGCGCCGTAGGCTTCGGCCCGGGGCAGTGGCAGGTAGGTCACCGAACTGGCAACGCCGACCAGATGCGGCGCGGTGCCCTTACGCAGTAACGGCAGGGCCGCTTCGATGCAATAGCTGCTGGCGAGCAGGTTGGTGCGCACCACGTGCTCGATGATCGACGCATCAAACTGCTTGGCATCCACGTATTCGCACGTGCCGGCGTTGAGGATCACCGTGTCCAGCGAGCCCCAGTCGGCGGTAATCTGCTCGCCGATTTCACGCACGGTCTGGCTGTTGGTCAGATCGCCGGCGACCACCATCACTTGCCCCGGATAGCGCTGGGACAGGACTTTGAGTGACGCCACAGAGCGCGCACTGACCGCCAGGTGCGCACCGGTTTTCAATATTTCTTCGGCCAGCGCGGCGCCAATGCCGCTGCTCGCCCCCGTCAACCAGTATCGACGTGGAGGTGTAAGGCTCATCCCATTCTCCTTTTCAGCCAGGCAATCGCCCGGCCCAACACGGGTAGATGTTCATAAAGCAGGGCCCCGGCATCGAAGTAATCCCGGTGGCGATAAACCTTGTCGCGCCAGAGCAGGTGCGAGCAGCCGTCGACCCGAATCAACCGGCCACCGGCCAGGCGTGGGTGGCAGTAGCTCATGACCCAGCGCAGATAACCTTCTCCTTCGCCGACCTGGTCGAAGCCGTGAACGTCGAAACGCAATTCGCTGACGTTGGCGTAGAGCTCCTCAAAGTAACTGCGCATCTGCACCAGGCCATGGACTTCGTGCAACGGATCGGTGAACTGCACGTCGTGGGTGTAGAGCTGATTGAGGCGTTGCAGGTTGTCCTTGTTCAGGTCCGCAAACTGCCGGGCAAAGCGCTGCAGAAACTCACTCATAACCCCCTCCGGCAGTCTGGCGCGACGGCAGGTTCTTGAACGCGGCCAAGGCGCGTTGGCGCGAAGTGCTCAGGTTGACGATGGGCGACGGGTAATCGGCGACGCCGAACAAACCGCCGACATTCGCCGGGTTGTGCACTTCTTTTTTATTCAACCCGGCCAGTTCCGGCAGCCAGTGCTTGATGAACACGCCTTCGGCGTCGAATTTTTCCGACTGACTGAGCGGGTTGAAGATGCGGAAGTAGGGCGCCGAATCGGTGCCGGTGGACGAACTCCACTGCCAGCCGCCGTTGTTCGCCGCGAGGTCGCCGTCGATCAGGTGGCGCATGAAAAAGCGCTCGCCTTCACGCCAGTCGATCAGCAGGTTCTTGGTCAGGAACATCGCCACCACCATGCGCAGGCGATTGTGCATCCAACCGGTTTCGAGCAATTGGCGCATGGCCGCGTCGATGATCGGCAGGCCGGTGCGGGCCTCTTTCCACGCGGCGAGCTCGTCCGGTGCATCACGCCAGGCCAGGGCTTCGGTTTCCGGGCGGAAGGCGCGGTGCCGCGAAACCCGTGGGTAGCCCACCAGAATGTGTTTGTAGAACTCACGCCACAGCAGCTCGTTGATCCAGGTGACCGCGCCGACCTTGCCGCTTTCGAATTCACCCTGATTGCTTTGCAGCGCCGCGTGCAAACACTGGCGCGGGGAAATCACCCCGGCGGCCAGATACGCCGAGAGCTGACTGGTGCCGGGTTTGGCCGGGAAGTCGCGTTCACTTTTGTAGTAATCGATTTGCGCGTCGGCAAAGGTCTCGAGACGGCGCCGGGCTTCGGTTTCACCGGCGGGCCAGAGCGCGATCAGGCTGTCGGTGGGGGGTTCGAAACCGTCGACATTTTTCGGGATTTCATCGCTATGGAGGCTCAACGGATCTTGAGCGCCGGGTGCGACCACGAGGCCCGGCAGTGAGCGACGCAAGCGGTCGTAGCAGACTTTGCGGAACTGGCTGAACACCTGGAAGTAGGTGCCGGTCTTGGTCAGTACGGTGCCCGGCGAGAACAGCAATTGATCGAGGTAACTGTGGAAGTCGATGCCCTCGGCTTTCAACGCTTGGGCCACGGCTTTGTCACGGCGGGTTTCGTGGATGCCGTATTCCTCGTTGACGTGCACCGCGCTGATCTTCAATTGCCGGCACAGGTCGAGCAGCACTCGGGGCGCATCGTTCCAGTGCAGCGCCGTGCGGATCAGCAGCGGGATATTGAGCTCGCCCAGCGCCCGGCTCAATTCACTCAGGTTGCGCAGCCAGAAATCCACTTTGCACGGTGCGTCGTCATGTTCGCGCCATTGCTCCGGACTCAGCAGATACACCGCCACGGTCGGGCCGCGCGCTGCGGCGGCCGAGAGAGCGGTGTTGTCGTGTAGGCGCAAGTCGCTGCGCAGCCAGATCAATTGCATGGTGGTATCCGAACTGTTCATTAAATTAGCCCGCGCTGAACCAGGTCCTGATGCGCCGCCAAGGGGTCTTCGGCCAGGAACAAATCAGCGATCTCGGTGGTTCTTACGGACAACTCGGCGTGGTGGATGCATACCGTTGGTCCGACAATCATTTTCGGGCAGTGGATGCCGTTCAACAGTTTTGGCAGCTGTGACAGGTTCATGGCTTTGCTGGAATACAGCAGCACGCCACGGGCTTGCAGGTGATCGACCGCCAGCGCGAGTTCCCCGGACGGCAGCGGCCAATCGAAGACCTCCACCGGGCAGTCGGCGCTGCTGACCAGCCACGCGGTGAGCCACAGGTGCGGTTCCAGGGCCAAGTCCGAGTGATTGATCAGCAGCAGCGGCGCGGTGCGCAATTGACGGTTGTTATGGTAGATGCGCGCGCCAAATTTGCTGCGCAGCCAGGAATAAAAGAACACCCGTTCCATCTGAGCGCCGAACTGGCCTTGCCAGCGTTGCTCCAGTTCTGCCAGCAACGGCATCAGCAGTTGTTCGCACAAGGTGTGCGGCGGGTACAGCGCCATGGCTTGATTGACGGTGTCGTCGAGGGTCCGTTCGGACAGTTGCGTCACCGCTTGAAGCAAGGTGTGGCGCAGGGTGTGCCAATCGTTTTCGGCGGTGTCGGTGAAGGCCTGCGGGGTGTCGAGCAGTTGCTTGACTTGGCTGACGGCCACGCCGCGATTGAGCCAGGTGAGGATCGTCAGGATCCGTTGCACGTGTTCGGCCGAGAACAAGCGATGCCCCTTGGGCGTGCGTTGCGGCACGATCAGGCCGTAGCGCCGCTCCCAGGCGCGCAGGGTCACTGCGTTGACGCCGGTCTGGCGCGCGACTTCGCGAATCGGCAGCCAGCCGTCGTCCAACGCTTTTTTGAAGTCGTCGCCCAGGTCTTCGCTGGCGCTGGTGTCGGTTGTGCTTTTCATTTAGATCGCATTTCGCAGGCTGAGGTTTTCCGGGTGCGGTTGCAGGTAAACCTGTTGCGCGATGTACGGGTCCGGGTGTTGGCGAAAGTAATGTTTGAGCAGCGTCAGCGGCACCACCAACGGCACGATGCCGTGGCGGTACTGGCCGATGACGTGCTGCATTTCCCGTTTGTCTTCAGCGCTGATGGCCTGCTTGAGGTAGCCGCTGATGTGTTGCAGGACATTGGTGTGGGTGCGGCGGGTGGCGCATTTTTTCAGCGCCTCCATCAACTCGCTGAAATAGCGCGGGCCGAGTTCCTTGGGATCGGTCTGGCCCATGTTGCCCAGCAAGTTGCCCAGGGTTTTGTATTGCACCGGGTTGTGGGCCATCAGCAGGTATTTGTAGCGCGAGTGAAATTCGATGAGGCCACGCCGGCTCAGGCCTTCTTCCAGCAATTGTTGCCAGGCGCTGTAGGCGAACACGCGGGTCAGGAAGTTCTCCCGCAGCACCGGGTCGTTGAGGCGACCGTCTTCTTCCACGGGCAGATTGGGATGCTGTTCGCAAAAGGCCTGGGCATAAATACCGCGCCCACCGCCATCCACAGGCGCGCCGTTGGCGTGGTAGACCTTGACCCGCAACAAGCCGCAGGACGGGGATTTCTGCATGAAGATGTAGCCGCAAATGTCGCCCAGTTCGGCGGCCATTTTCTGACCGTACTCGGCGAGCGGCTGGGTGACGTTGATTTCGGGGTGGACGGTGCCGACCGCTTCAGGATGATCAGCATCGCCGACCAGGCGAATCGGTTCGCGGGGAATGCCCAGGCCAATGGCGACTTCCGGGCACACCGGAACGAAATCGAAGTACTCAGCGAGGGTCCGACTGCACAGGCGCGACTCCTTGTGCCCGCCATTGAAACGCACCTCGGCGCCCATCAGGCAGGCGCTGATCGCGATTTTGGGTTTGGCGGGAGCAATGGACATCGAAGCACCTCGAATCTAAACCTGTACAGAACGTGGGTTCTGTACAACATGCCTTCATCATAGATTCAAAGGTGTACAAGTCAAATTGTTTGTATAGGTTTTGTGGCCGACCTCGTAGGAGCTGCCGAAGGCTGCGATCTTTTGATCTTGCTCTTGTCGATAAGGCTGAAGATCAAGATCAAAAGATCGCAGCCTTCGGCAGCTCCTACGCCCAGCCCATCTTCCAGTGGTTTTGGTCGCGCAGCGCCTGCCACTCAAACCGCTCGCTGCGCTGAGTCAACACCGCTTGCAGTTCAACCGCCAGCACTGTGCCGTCCTCATCCCGAAACAGTTCGGTGACCAGAAAATGTTTTTCGCGGTTTTTCGGCTGGGCTGCTGTCCATTTCGACAGCAGCAATTTACTCGGATTGATGCGGTTCACTGCAAGTGCTCGTGCAAACGGCGGGCGGCTTCCTGGCCACTGAGCCAGGCCCCTTCGACGCGACCGGACAGGCACCAGTCGCCGCACACATACAGACCCAGATCGGCGTCGGCCAACACGCCCCATTCATGGCTGCTGGCCGGGCGGGCATAGAGCCAGCGGTGGGCCAGGCTGAAGCTCGGTGCGGGCATCGCGCTGTGCAGCAGTTCGGCGAAAGCACCGTGCAGTTGCTCGATCACGGCTTCCTTGGACAGGTCGATGTGTTGCCGGCTCCAGGCGCTGGTCGCGTGCAGTACCCACGTGTCCTTGGTGTTATCGCGCCCCGGTTTACTGCGGTTGCGCGCGAGCCAGTCGAGGGGGCTGTCCTGCACAAAGCAGCCTTCCATTGGGGTGTCCAACGGGGTGTCGAAGGCCAGGGCGATGGCCCAGGTCGGGTCCATTTTGACCCCGGCAGCGGCGCCCGCGAGTTTCGGGGCTGAGGCCAGCAGCGCGGTGGCCTGAGGCGCCGGCGTGGCGATCACCACATGACTGAACGGACCATGGGTGAAGCCTTCGGCGTCCTGCAAATGCCAGTGTTCTTCACCGCGATAGACCTCGGTGATCCGGCAGGCAAAATGCACTTCCAGGTCACCGAGCAGGGCGCGGGTGATGGCGCTCATGCGTGGCGTACCGACCCAGCGGGTTTGCTCGTCCGGCGACAGGTTGAGCTGCCCGCCCTGGAACGTATAGAGCTGTGGGGTCCATTCGGCGACCCAGCCATTGGCTTGCCAACGCTGGACTTCGGTGACGAAGCGCCGGTCACGTGCCGTGAAATACTGCGCGCCCATGTCCAGCGCACCGGCATCACTGCGCTTGCTCGACATGCGACCGCCGCTGCCACGGCTTTTATCGAAAAGTTGAACGACATGCCCGGCCTCCGTGAGGGCCTGGGCGGCTGAAAGTCCGGCGATGCCGGTGCCGATGATTGCGATAGGTACAGTCATAGGGGCCTCGTTTACCTTTCTGTACAGACTACGCCGTGGTTTAAACCTGTACAATATTGTTTTTTGGTATAACTTTTAGCGTTCTCGTTCTGACAGCTTGGCCTATTGTTAAACACAGACACTGCCCGATACCAAAGATCCCTGCTTATAAAAATAGACTAGTGATCACGGTAAAACGCCACGCGAGGAAGAAGTCATGCACATATTGCTGACCGGCGGTACTGGTTTGATAGGACGTCAGCTCTGCCAGCACTGGTCGAGCCAGGGACATCGCCTCACGGTCTGGAGTCGCTCACCTGAAAAAGTGGCGAAAATATGTGGTGCTCAAGTCCGGGGTATTGCCCGTCTCGACGACGTCGGCGAAGAACCGGTGGATGCAATTATCAACCTGGCGGGGGCGCCGATTGCCGATCGGTTGTGGACGAGTCGGCGTAAAGCGTTGTTGTGGAGCAGCCGCATCACCCTGACCGAAACCCTGTTGGCCTGGATTGAAAGCCGCGAGCAAAAGCCCGGGGTGCTCATCAATGGTTCGGCGGTCGGCTGGTATGGCGACGGCGGCGAGCGGGAATTGACCGAGCAATCGCCCCCCGTGATCGATGATTTCGCCAGTCAGTTGTGCATCGCCTGGGAGGAAACGGCATTGCGCGCAGAGGCGTTGGGCCTTCGCGTGGTTCTGGTGCGCACCGGGTTGGTGTTGTCGGCCGAGGGCGGCTTTTTGTCGCGGCTGTTGCTGCCGTTCAAACTGGGGCTGGGCGGCCCGATTGGCAACGGTCGGCAGTGGATGCCGTGGGTGCATATCAAGGACCAAATCGCCCTGATTGATTTTCTTCTGCATCGCATCGACGCCAGCGGTCCCTATAATGCCTGCGCGCCGAAACCGGTGCGCAATCGAGAATTTGCCAAAACCCTGGGCGCCGTGTTGCACCGCCCGGCGTTCATGCCCATGCCGGCGCTGGCGTTGAGGGTCGGCCTGGGCGAGTTGTCATTGCTGTTGCTGGGTGGCCAGAAAGCCATGCCGGCACGCTTGCTGGAAGCGGGTTTCACTTTCCAGTTCACCGATTTGCGCGCGGCGTTGGACGATCTCTCCAGCCGCCTCTGAAATAGGACGTTGCATGACCGATCACGCATTGCTTCTGGTTAACCTGGGTTCACCGGCCTCCACTTCGGTGGCGGATGTGCGCAGCTACCTCAATCAATTTCTGATGGACCCGTATGTGATCGACCTGCCGTGGCCGGTGCGGCGCTTGCTGGTATCGCTGATCCTGTTCAAGCGCCCGGAGCAGTCGGCCCACGCCTACGCCTCGATCTGGTGGGAGGAGGGCTCGCCGCTGGTGGTGCTCAGCAAACGCCTGCAACAGGCCATGACCGCCCAGTGGAGCCACGGCCCGGTGGAGTTGGCGATGCGTTACGGCGAGCCGTCGATTGAAACGAAACTGCTGGAGCTGGTCGCCCAGGGCCACAAGCGCATCACCCTCGCACCGCTTTATCCACAGTTCGCCGACAGCACTGTGACCACAGTCATTGAGGAAGCCAAACGGGTGGTGCGCGAGAAGAAACTCGACGTGCAGTTCTCGATTCTCCAGCCGTTCTACGATCAGCCGGAATACCTCGACGCATTGGTCGCCAGCGCCAAGCCTTATTTGGCGCAGGATCACGATCACCTGTTGCTGAGTTTCCACGGTTTGCCGGAACGGCACCTGACCAAACTCGACCCGACCGGCCAGCATTGCTTCAAGAATGAAGACTGCTGCAAGAACGCCTCGCCGGCGGTATTGGCGACCTGCTACCGCGCTCAGTGCCTGCGCACGGCGTCCGAGTTTGCCAAGCGCATGGGGTTGGCGGACGGCAAGTGGTCGGTGGCGTTCCAGTCGCGCCTGGGCAAGGCGAAGTGGATCGAACCCTACACCGAAGCACGCCTCGATGAATTGGCCAAAAGCGGCGTGAAGAAGATTCTGGTGATGTGCCCGGCGTTTGTGGCCGATTGCATCGAGACGCTGGAAGAGATCGGCGATCGCGGGTCGGAACAGTTCCGCGCAGCGGGGGGAGAGGAGTTGGTGCTGGTGCCTTGCCTTAACGATGATCCGCAGTGGGCGAAGGCCTTGAACGTATTGTGCGAAAGAGCGCCGTTGGCGCTTTAAAAGCATCGCGGGCAAGCCTTGCTCCTACGGGTTTTGTGTCGATCAAAAAGAACGACGTAATCCCGTAGGAGCGAGGCTTGCCCGCGAAGACATTCTTTCAGACGCCTTAAATTTCAACCTGCTTACAACAACGGATCATCCGCCTTCTTGTGCTTCCAGCTGTCATTGCCCGGCAGCAACAGGTTCAGCGCAATCGCCACCACCGCGCACAGCGCGATGCCTTTGAGGCCGAAGTCGTCGGGCCCGGTGCCGGTGCCGACCAGTACGCCGCCAATCCCGAACACCAACGTCACCGAAACAATCACCAGATTACGCGCCTCGCCCAGATCGATCTTGTGGCGAATCAGCGTATTCATGCCCACCGCCGCAATCGAACCGAACAACAGGCACAGAATCCCGCCCATCACCGGCACCGGAATGCTTTGCAGCAGCGCGCCGAATTTGCCGACGAACGCCAGACTGATGGCAAAGATCGCCGCCCAGGTCATGATTTTCGGGTTGTAGTTTTTGGTCAGCATCACCGCGCCGGTCACTTCGGCGTAAGTGGTGTTGGGTGGACCGCCAAACAGACCGGCTGCGGTGGTGGCAATGCCATCGCCGAGCAGGGTGCGGTGCAGGCCGGGTTTCTTCAGGTAATCGCGACCGGTCACGCTACCCACGGCAATCACGCCGCCGATGTGCTCGATGGCCGGGGCCAAGGCCACCGGAACGATGAACAGAATCGCCTGCCAGTTGAATTCCGGCGCAGTGAAGTGCGGAATCGCAAACCACGGCGCGGCGGCAATCTTCGCGGTATCCACGACACCGAAATAGAACGCCATGGCAAAACCCACCAGCACACCGGAGATGATCGGCACCAGGCGGAAAATGCCTTTGCCGAACACCGCGACGATCAGCGTGGTCAGCAGCGCCGGCATCGAGATCAGCATCGCGGTCTGGTAGTGAATCAGCTCGGAGCCGTCGCCCGCCTTGCCCATCGCCATGTTGGCGGCAATCGGCGCCATGGCCAGGCCGATGGAGATGATCACCGGACCAATCACCACCGGTGGCAGCAAGCGGTCAATGAACCCGGTGCCTTTGATCTTCACGGCGAGGCCGAGGAAGGTGTAGACGAAACCCGCCGCCATCACGCCGCCCATGGTCGCGGCCAGGCCGAACTGGCCCTTGGCGAGAATTATCGGGGTGATAAAGGCAAAACTCGACGCCAGGAACACCGGCACCTGACGCCCGGTGACGATCTGGAACAGAATCGTCCCCAGGCCTGCGGTGAACAGCGCCACGTTTGGATCAAGGCCGGTGATCAGCGGCATCAACACCAGGGCGCCGAACGCCACGAACAGCATCTGTGCACCCGACAGCACCGTGCGCCAGAGCGGATCGTTGAACTCTTCCTGCATGCTCAAGCGTCCTTCTGCTTGGTGCCGAAGATCTTGTCACCGGCATCGCCCAGGCCCGGGATGATGTAGCCGTGCTCGTTGAGTTTTTCGTCGATGGAGGCGGTGTAGATCATGACGTCCGGGTGCGCTTTGCCGACGGCGGCGATGCCTTCAGGCGCGGCGACCAGGACCATGGCGCGGATGTCCCGGCAACCGGCCTTTTTCAGCAGGTCGATGGTCGCAACCATGGAGCTGCCGGTGGCGAGCATCGGGTCGATGATCATGGCCAGGCGTTCGTTGATTTCCGGCACCAGTTTTTCCAGGTAGGTGTGGGCCTGCAAGGTCTGTTCGTTGCGGGCCACTCCGACGGCGCTGACTTTGGCACCCGGAATCAGGCTCAGCACGCCTTCGAGCATGCCGATACCGGCGCGCAGGATCGGCACCACGGTAATTTTCTTGCCGGCGATTTTCTCCACCGACACGGTGCCGCACCAACCTTCGATATCGTAGGTTTCCAGCGGCAGGTCTTTGGTGGCTTCATAGGTCAGCAGGGCACCGACTTCCTGAGCGAGCTCACGGAAATTCTTCGTGCTGATATCTGCGCGGCGCATAAGGCCAAGTTTATGACGGATCAGCGGATGGCGGATCTCTTGGATGGGCATGGGGAAAGGCTCCGGCGGCGGGCAAAAAAACCGGCCTAGATTAATCTATCCGAGGGTGTTGTCCTATAGACATAAGGTACGTTAGTCCACAAACGCTTGATCTGGACGTGCGGGATGCGTACCTTTGCCCGCTTTTCCCGAATCCCGTCCCCCTGGAGAGCGCCATGTCCGCTGATCTCGAGCATATCCGTCAAATCATGCGAGAGGCTGACTGCCTGTACACCGAAGCTGAAGTCGAGGCGGCCATCGCCCGCGTCGGTGCACACATCAACGAACAACTGGCGGACACCAACCCGGTGGTGTTCTGTGTGATGAACGGCGGGCTGATTTTCGCCGGCAAGCTGCTCACCCATCTGCACTTTCCGCTGGAAGCGTCCTACCTGCACGCCACCCGCTATCGCAACGAAACCAGCGGCGGCGACCTGTTCTGGAAAGCCAAGCCGGAAGTCTCGTTCCTGGACCGTGACGTGCTGATCATCGACGACATCCTCGATGAAGGTCACACCCTGGGCGCGATCATCGACTACTGCAAACACGCCGGCGCGCGCAAAGTGCACACCGCCGTGCTGATCGACAAGGACCACGACCGCAAGGCTCGCCCGGACCTCAAAGCCGATTTCGTCGGCCTGCCGTGCATCGACCGTTACATCTTCGGTTACGGCATGGACTACAAGGGCTACTGGCGTAACGCCAACGGGATTTTTGCCGTTAAAGGGATGTAAACGATGACCACGCCGAGCTTTCTCGATCAAACGCTGTTCGCTGAATTGGCGGAGAAGGCCGCCGCTAACCCTCGCGGGCGTCAGCACCACAACTTCCATCAGATGGAAGATGCCTGTCATCGCATGGCGGTGGGTTTGCAGCCTAACACCTACATTCCTCCCCATCGGCACCTGGGCGAAAACAAGGCCGAAACCTTGTTGGTGCTCAAGGGGCGGCTGGGTGTGCTGATCTTTGACGAATCCGGCGTGGTGGTGAAGAAACAAGTCCTGCAAGCCGGTGGCGACTGTGTCGGTGTGGACCTGCCGACCGGCGTGTTTCATGGCCTGGTGGTGCTTGAAGCTGACAGCCTGATGTTCGAATGCAAGGCTGGGCCTTATCGTCCGGTCGGTGAGGGTGAATTGCCTCAATGGGCACCGCGCGAAGGCGAGGCGGGCGTGGCTGAGTATCAGGCCTGGATGCGCGCGCAGTTCGATTGATATTCAAGCAAGATCAAAAGATCGCAGCCTGCGGCAGCTCCTACAGGGTGTACACCATTCCCCTGTAGGAGCTGCCGCAGGCTGCGATCTTTTGCTTTTAAACCCATGCTAGAGTGCCCGGCCTCGCCTTCGGAGCCCGTCATGAGCCTTTTGATCCGCAGTTGCGCCGCCCTGTTGCTGACCCTCAGCCTGCCTCTGGCCGCAGCCCCTGCGCCGATCCACGCACAGTTTTTGCCCCCGGACGACCTGACCCTGCGTGACGCCGAGCCAGAGCAACAGCAATTACTGCAGGTCACCGAATATTCGGTGGTGGTGGGCAGCCAGCGTCAGTCCACGCAACAGCCGATCCCGGTCACCTCGCCATTGTTGATCCGCCTCAAGGGCAAGTCCTTGAACAAAGGCGCAACGATTAGCCAGGTACTGGTCAACTTCGACGGTGAAAGCAAAAGCCTGAAAAAGCCGATCTACGACGAAAAAAGCAAAACCCTGACGCTCTATTACCCGCTGGCACAATACCGGGTGGTGATCGATTTGCTGCGCAATGACACGGTGTATTGCCAGTTCCTCAGCTACGCCAACGGGCATGTCTGGGCTGATCTGCACACTGGCGCTGTTCGTTCGCGTTGAGCCCGGCGTCAATCGGGGGGTAAACTGCCCGCCCCGTGAAATGTCTGCGAGCTGGAGTCGGCAATGCGTAAAGATAAGAAGCAAGTGATTGGTGACGAGATTGGCGATGAGCAGATCAAACTGTTTCTCGATTTTGAGCCGGTCGACGCCACTTCGCCGTCCCTGCACAAACTGATCAAGGCTTATCGCGGTTTGCGCATCGATGATTTCGAGCGGTTCCTGACCTTCTTCGTCGAGGCCGGGTTTGATCTGGATGGCAAGGATGAGCAGGGCAATGATTTCGTCGCGGTGATCAAGGATCAGCGTAACGCCGCCGAGTACATCGAACTGATTGCCAAGGCTCGCGGTTAAAGATTTTAAGATCAAAAGATCGCAGCCTCGTTTCACTCGACAGCTCCTACAGATTGATGCGATCCCGTTGTAGGAGCTGTCGAGTGAAACGAGGCAGCGATCTTTTCAGCCGCACAAAAAAACGTCCCGCTCTCACTGAGAACGGGGCGTTTTTTGTGGGGCCGAATCAAGCGTAGCTTTCGGTCTCGTTGCTGGCTTCAACCAGCTCCAGCGCGACGTTGTTGTGCGCATTGATCTTGCGATACAGCGCCGCGTCGGTTTCCAGGACCTTTTCCCGAGCCGGGAAAATTTCCGCCAGTTTGGCCGCCCATTCACCGGACGCCTTGTTCGGGAAGCACTTCTCGATCAGTTCCAGCATGATCGAAACGGTCACCGAAGCGCCTGGCGAAGCGCCGAGCAGTGCAGCAAGGGAACCGTCCTTGGCCGCAACCAGTTCGGTGCCGAACTGCAGAACGCCGCCCTTTTTCGGGTCTTTCTTGATGATCTGCACCCGTTGGCCGGCCACTTCCAGGCGCCAGTCTTCGGCTTTCGCCTCAGGGTAGAAGCGACGCAGGGAGTCCAGACGCTGCTCCATCGACTGCATCACTTCGCTGACCAGGTACTTGGTCAGGTCCATGTTGTTTTTCGCCACCGCCAGCATCGGGCCGATGTTGCCGGCGCGAACCGACAGCGGCAGGTCCATGAAGGAACCGTGCTTGAGGAACTTGGTGGTGAAACCGGCGTATGGCCCGAACAGCAGGGACTTGTTGCCATCCACCACACGGGTGTCCAGGTGCGGCACGGACATCGGTGGCGAACCCACGGCAGCCTGGCTGTAAACCTTGGCCTGGTGATGCTTGACCACTTCCGGGTTGTCGCAACGCAGCCACTGGCCGCTGATCGGGAAGCCGCCGAAGCCTTTGCTTTCTTCGATGCCCGAGGCCTGCAACAGCGGCAATGCCGCGCCGCCGGCGCCGAGGAAGACGAACCTGGCGTCGACTTCGCGGGTGTTGCCGCTGTTGACGTCCTTGATGCTGACGGTCCAGCCGTTGGCGTTACGCTTCAGACCGGTGACGCGCTTGCAGTACTTGACCTGGGCATCGGGTGCGCTGGTCAGGTGCTTGAGCAATTGATTGGTCAGGGCGCCGAAGTTGACGTCCGTACCGTTCAGCACGCGAGTGGCAGCGAGAACTTCGTCCGGCGAGCGGCCCGGCATCATCAGCGGCATCCACTCGGCCATTTTGGCCTTGTCTTCGGTGTATTCCATGTCGGAAAACGCGTGGTGCTTGCTCAGCACGTCAAAGCGTGACTTGAGGAAGGACACACCGCTGTCGCCCTGCACGAAGCTCAGGTGCGGCACCGGGCTGATGAAGGATTTGCACGAGCCGAAGGTGCCTTTTTTGGTCAGGTACGACCAGAACTGCTTCGACACCTCGAACTGGGTGTTGATGTGCACGGCTTTCTTGATGTCGACGGTGCCGTCGGCGGCCTGCGGTGTGTAGTTGAGCTCACACAGCCCGGCGTGACCGGTGCCGGCGTTGTTCCATGGGTTGGAACTCTCGGCAGCACCGGAATCCATCAGCTCGACGACTTCCAGCTTGATCGCGGGGTCGAGCTCTTTGAGCAGTACAGCGAGGGTGGCACTCATGATGCCGGCCCCAACGAGTACTACGTCGACTGCTTCGTTATGCGCCATTTAACGCGTCTCCAAAATCTGCAGCACCAAATTGTCGGCATAGCTGCCAGGAGTGAGGGGCGTGTCAGTGATGCCCCAGGTACCCATGGCCAGAATCGCCATGTCCGAATCTTCGCAATTTTTCGCAACTTCGACGGACGCTACCGGCCGGGCCTATGAGCGATATGAACTCATTTCAGCACACGACTGGCAATTCGACTTATGGCCGAGACATCCGTTTGTGCAACCAAATCCGTAGCGGACAGGCTTCAGGCTCCGGTACTCGAGGAGTACTCGGTCCTGTGTCGTTGGGCTGTTTCAGACGCTAATGGTGCATGTTCAGACGCAAAACTATTCATTTGCTCGCCACACTCTTGTGAAGTTGTGAAAACCCGTTTTTTTCACGCTCTTTTGAAGACGTGAACCTCAAAAAAGGGCTGTCCCAGCCTGGCACCGTGCCCGGATGGATTGCCGCCATGGGATACATGACTGGCAAATCGGGCAAACAGCTCAGTAACCGAGCGGAATGACAGCTCTGCAGATTCGCGAAAAGTTGGGGTTTTTGCCAAAGGAACAGCAAGCGCGCCAGCTTCACTCGATCTGTGTGGGCGGCTCTCTGTGGGCGGTGCGGGGTGCCAATACCGAGGCATTGACGATGCTGCGAGGCCCGATCAGGAGACGTCCTTATAATCGGGGGGAGATTGTATCTAAGAAACGCAGGGAAATGGTCGTGTTTAATGACTTTTATTAGGCGTCCGGTCAGATGGACAACAGCGCTTGCACCCGTGAGCGAGGCTGGCTCTGCCGGATGCGGGCGCTTGGGGGCAGGGGATGGTGCAGCCAGTTGAGGCGGATTTCTTCGATTTCGACCCAGCCATCGCCCATGGGCTGGAGGCTGCACTGCTTGAACGCCTGGCAGTGGCCGTTGCGGTCGAGCAGGGCAAAGCTGCGGTGCAGTGGGCGTGGTGCAAACAGCGAGATCAGATAACGCATGGCGAAGTACCTTGTGGGGGACTGCTGTGAAGAGTGCCGGGCAGCCGTGACGTGAAAGTGTAAGGACCGTGACATATCTGTGACAGGCACCAACGTCCGAAGGGATTGTCAGAAATGTCGGTAATGTTTGAAGTCCCCTAGTTCGCCGCAGTGGCCCACCGCTATACTGCGGGCCTGTTTGTGCCTGATTCTGGAGAGAAGAGCATGTTGCAACGCCTGTTGTTCGGTTTGATCACTGTGACCAGTTTGACCCTGGTTGGCTGCGCCCACAGCCCGCAACAACTGAGCCCGGAACCGAAGCTGACCACTCAGTTGGCACCGGTTGGCCATGGCCAGCAGGTCGTGGTTCGTGTGGTGGACGGTCGTCCGTCGCCAACCCTGGGGACCCGTGGCGGTCTGTACCCTGAGACCAGCGCGATCACCGTACAGGGCGCGCAAATCCTGCCGAAGTTGCAGGCCCAGGCCGAAGCAGCCGTGCGTTTGCTGGGTTTCACCCCCGTGTCCAACGGCATGAACGCTCCGCAATTGACCGTGACCCTGGCGGAGCTGAAGTATCAGTCGCCTAAAGAAGGCATGTACGTGACCGAGGCCACCATCGGCGCGACCTTCCGCTCCGACGTGCAGAACGCCAACCGTCGCTACAGCGGCCGTTACGGTGCGTCCCTGGATCAGCGCTTCGGTATGGCGCCGAATCAGGAAACCAACACCAAGTTGGTGAGCGACGTGTTGAGTGACGCGCTGACGCGTCTGTTCAAGGACCCGACCGTGGGTCAGATTCTCGGCGAATAAGCTTTCGTCAGATGCAAAAAAGCCCGGTGCCAGTGATGGCTCCGGGCTTTTTCATGCCTGCCGACTATCGCCAATACACCCGAGCCCCTGTAGGAGCGAGGCTTGCCCGCGAAGGCGGTGTGTCAGTCAACATTCATGCAACTGATCCACCGCTTTCGCGGGCAAGCCTCGCTCCTACAGGGGGGCGGTGGGGTCAGGCGGCTTGCGAGTAGAAATCCAGCACACTCACCCCCGTCAGCAAATCCGTCTCCGGCAAGTCCGCATGTTGATGCCCGCCCAGCGCGCAATACACCAGCCAATGGCGGTCCTGGACGTTGAAGGCGAGGCTGCCCACGAGATTCTGCTGTTCGTCGCTTTGGGCGATGAGGTAGAGGCGGTCCTGGTTTTCGGCGTGGAGCATGGTCGGCTCAGTGTCGGTTTCGAGGGGCGACAGACTGGCGCATTCAGATGACGATGGCGTGACGCCGGGCAGGAATCGGCCAAGTGGTTCGTTATTTGTCGTAAAGGGGAGGGCAGGTGCGCAGGCTTTCGGTAGACTTCGCGCCGCAGTCGTCGATCCGGCGCCTGCCACCCTGGTTCTGCCCGAGGTCCGAGATGTCGTTGCATTTGATTTCGTTGTTTACCAACCATCCCGCCAAGTTGATCAACCTGCTGGCCTTGCTGCTCGCGTTCCCCGGCAGTTGGCTGCTGCACGCCACTCGTCGCCGTGAACAACGCGCGTTGGCCGTGCTTGAGGCCGCCACCCAGAACCGTCGTGTCGATGATTCGATGTTGATGCTCGATGGCGCCACCCAGCGCATGAACCGGTTTTTCTATCGCTTCGGCTTCGCTTGCCTGGGCGTGGCGCTGATCGTTTCGTGGATCAGCACACGTTTCTGAATTGCTGAAAGCAAAAGATCGCAGCCTCGTTGCACTCGACAGCTCCTACGGGATGAATACGATCCAGGTAGGAGCTGTCGAGTGCAACGAGGCTGCGATCTTTTGATCTTGCCTTAAAGCGGCAACCCGGCCTTCACCCGATACTGATTCCTCACCGGCGTCGCATATTGCAACACCAGGAACGGCCGATGTTCCTCAGGACAAGCCTCCAACCGGCGCTGCCACTCTTCCTGGGCCTTGGCCAGTTCATCCGCCGCAAACACCTCTGCCGCTTTCGGCACCTGCAATTGCGGGTCGGCGTCTTTCCACTGGGCATAAGCCAGGTAATGCACCGGGAACAACCGGTAGCCACCGAGGATCTGGCGGTCCATTTCGATCGCCAGCAATTTGGTGTCTTCGAACAACTCGGTGATCGGCGCGGCAAAGTTCACATGGACCCGGCCCTTGTAGCCGGTGATGCCCTTGGCAATGCTCACGTCGTCTTCGCCCGGCACTTTGGTGTAGTTGCCGGTGGTGGCGCGGATGAACAGTTCGCGGGCCTTGGCCTGGTCGCACGGGTCGTATTCGTAGCTGATCGACACCGGGGTGAGGTTCAGCGAGCGGATGACCTCGCCAAACGGCTCATCCTTGCGGCTCATGTGGAACATCTTGAGGATCGCCGACTCGGTACGGTCGTCGCCGTCCTTGGCCCGGCCTTCGGCCTGGGCGATCCAGATCGAGGCGCAATCGTTGCGGATCGAGTGATTGATGTAAGCCGACAGCAACTGATAAGCAGCCATTTTCTCGCGGCGACCGGTGATCGAACGGTGCACGATGAAACTCTTGTTCAGGCGCATCAAATCGCTGACAAACGGCTTTTGCAGCAGGTTGTCGCCAATGGCAATGCGTGGCGTCGGCAGGCCGGCGTGGTACACGGCGTAGTTGACGAAGGCCGGGTCCATCACGATATCGCGGTGGTTGGCGATGAACAGGTAGGCGCTGCCGGACTTGAATTGCTCGACGCCGGTGTAGGTCACGCCGTCGGTGGCGCGCTCGATGGTGTGGTCGACGTACACTTCGACTTTGTCTTGCAGCGTAGCCACCGAGTGGACGCCGGCGAACTCACGGCGCAGCCGATGAGCTATAAGAGGTTTGAGCATCCAGCCGAAGGCACCGGCATAACGCGGGAAACGGAAGTGGATGAGGATATCTAGAAACGCCTTGTCGCCGAGCAACCTGTCCAGTACCGCTGGGACTTCGCTGTCGTCGTAAGGTCGGATGGCATCGAATTCGCCCATCATGCTCTCTTGTTAGAAACGGCTAGGGTAAGTAAAGGTTTTGATCGAAAACCAACGGGGCACGGTCTGAAAAGGTAGCCAGACAAAAATAGCCCTGCAAATAGACCGGCGATTATACGCACAAGTCACTTGGGAGACCGCGATGCTGGAAGCCGCACTGTATGAATGTCCGTATTGTGGTGAAGAGGTTGAGACGTCCGTGGATCTGTCGGGTGGGGATCAGACCTACATTGAGGACTGCCAGGTGTGTTGTCGCCCCATCACGTTTGTGCTGCAGGTGCACGGAGAGGAATGGCATCTCGAAGTCTTCAGTGAAAACGAGTGAGAGGCGCGTATGCAGCGAATCTACGAACCGGAAAACCTCATGGAGGGCGAGTTGCTGCAAGGGATGCTGGCCAGCGAGGGGATCGAGGCGCATCTTGTGGGCCGGGATTTGCTCGGCGGGACTGGCGAATTGCCGATCTTCGGCTTGCTGGGCCTGTCGGTGGATAACGACCAGGCCGCTTACGCGAGGGAGCTGATCACCGCGTACAATGCCGCGCTGCCGCTGCCCGGTGACGAACCGGAAAGTTTCCCCGGGACCCTGGTCTGTTAGGCTGACGTTCGTTTTATCAAGAGTCGTGTTGCCCCATGTGTGGACGTTATGCCCTGTTTCGCTGGAACCAAGCCTTCGCGGCCCTGCCTGGCTTCCCTGCCGATCAGCAGGCCCAGTGGAATATTTCTCCCAACGATTCGGTGTTGATGCTGCGTGCCGGCGCGGACGGTCAGCGTGAACTGGCCCGTGCCCGCTGGGGCCTGACGCCGCCGTGGCTGACCGACCTGTCCCGCACCCCGGCCCATGCCCGGGCCGAAACCGTGGCTGAACAACCGATGTTTCGCCAGGCTCTGCGCGAGCGTCGCTGCCTGTTGCCGGCCAATGGTTTCTACGAATGGCGCGGCACCCAACGCAAACGCCCGTTCTGGCTGACGCCGGGGGAGGGCTCGGCGCTGTTCTTCGCGGCGATCTGGGAGGCGTATCCGGTGCAGGAGCAAATCTGGTTGAGCACAGCGGTGATTACCCAACCGGCGGCGAGTCAGCGTCGGCCGTTGATTCTGGATGAGGCGGGGCAAGCGGCCTGGCTTGATCCGGAGACGCCATTGCATGTGTTGCAAGGATTGCTGGCCAGTGAACCCGGCGCGTTGCGCGAGCGGGTGCTGGCGAACCTGGTGAATGATCCGAAGCTCAATGGGCCGGAGTGTCTGACCCCGGGTTGATTGATGGGGTGCCTGGGCTGACGCCTTCGCGGGCAAGCCTCGCTCCTACGGATCACACCGTCCTGTAGGGGCGAGGCTTGCCCGCGAAGGGGCCTTCAGATCAAACCTTGAACTGATTGATCAACCGCCGCTGCTGTTCCGCCAATTTGGTCAGGTCAGCACTGGCCGCGCTCGATTCATCCGCGCCGCCCGCCACTTCATTGGCCACTTGCCCGATATTGATCACGTTACGGTTGATGTCATCCGCCACCGCGCTCTGTTCTTCGGCCGCACTGGCAATCTGCGTATTCATGTCATTGATCACCGACACCGCCTGAGTAATCGTCTCCAGCGCCTCGGCAGCCTTCGCCGCATGCTGCACGCTTTCATCGGTACGGTTCTGGCTGTCTTCCATCACCCGCACCACATCCCGCGTGCCCTGCTGCAACTGCTGGATCATGGTCTGGATTTCTTCGGTGGCTTTCTGCGTCTTTTGCGCCAGGTTGCGCACTTCATCGGCGACCACCGCAAAGCCGCGACCCTGTTCACCGGCTCGGGCCGCTTCGATGGCCGCGTTCAAGGCCAGCAGGTTGGTCTGCTCGGCGATCCCGCGAATCGCGGTGAGGATCGCGTTGATGTTCTCGCTGTCCTTGGCCAGGGTTTGCACCACGGCCACCGCTTTGCCGATTTCCACCGCCAGCACGCCAATCGAATTCGAGGTGTCGCGCACAATCTGTTTGCCTTGGGCCGCTGCCTGATCGGCATGGCTGGCCGCTTGCGCTGCCGACGTCGCGTTGCGCGCCACGTCCTGGGCCGTGGCGGTCATTTCATGCACTGCCGTGGCCACTTGATCGATCTCGGCCATTTGCTTGTGCACGCCGATGTTGGTGCGGATCGCGATGTCGGCGGTGTGTTCCGAGGAATCGCTGACGCTCTGCACCGAGGTCACCACCTGAGTGATCATCACCTGCAACTTGGCGAGGAAGGTGTTGAAGCCTTTGGCGATCGAGCCCAATTCGTCGGCGCGGTCGCTGGTCAAGCGGCGCGTGAGGTCGCCTTCGCCCTGGGCGATGTCGTCGAGCATGGCCACCATTTGCTTGAGTGGACGGGCAATCCCGTGACCCACCAGCCAGATCACCAGCAAGCCGATACCGGCGATCAGCAAGCCAACCATGGCCATGCCGAAGGTGTCGGATTTGCGCTGTTTGTCCAGGTCGCCCTGAAGTTTTTGCAGGTCGGCCATCACGGCGTTCAACGGCAATTGCAGCATCAGCGTCCAGCGTGCATCGGTCTGGCCGATGCCGAAGGGCAGGTACAACTCGATCCGGCCGTTGGCCTTGTCGACGCTGTAGGTGACTTCGCCGCGCTTGAGATTGGCCATGTTGGCAATCTGCTGGCTGTCGAGGATGTCGCTGACCTTCTCGCCGAATTTGCTCGGGTCTTTGGTGTAGGCGACGATCCGGCCATTGCCGCCGATCAGCGCCATCACCCCTGAGCCGCCATACAGTTTCTGGTTGGCGCCCAGCAGCATTTCCTGGATGAAGTTCACCGACAGGTCAGCGCCGACGATGCCCTGGAAGGCGCCGTTGAGCATGATCGGTTCAATAAAGGAGGCGAGCATGACGATTTTGTCGCCGACCTTGTAGGGCGCCGGATCGATCACGCAGGATTTCTTGGTTTCTTTGGAGCACAGGTAGTACTCGCTGGCGCGCACGCCGGTGGACAGGGTTTTCTGGTCGTCGACGTCCACCAGTTTGTCCAGGCCCAGGCTGCCGTCCTCGTTGCGGAACCACCACGGCAGGAAGCGCCCGTTGCTGGCATCGATGCCGACCACTTTGGTGTCGACATAGGCCGCATCGTTGTGGTCCAGGGCGTTTTTTTCCCAGCCGATGTAGGTGCCGAGGATTTTCGGGTTCTTGGTGACGTTTTCTTTGATCAGGCTGATCAGTTGCTCACGGTTCAGGCTCAACTGCGGTTGGCCATCGGCCCCCGGCGTGCCGATCAGTTCGTTGACCCGCACCAGGCCACCGGCAATCAGCAGCGGCGCTTCGAGTTCGCGCTGGATCTGGCTGACCTGGGTTTGCGCCAACGAAGTCAGGCGTTGCTCGATGACTTGTTCGAACTGCGCCTGGGTCCGTTCCTGGACCATGTCTTGCGTCCGGGCGCCGGAAAACAGCGCGTACAGCACCAGCGCCGCCACCACACTGAGGACGATGGCGCCGGCGAGGGCTGCTACGGAAAACTGGATCGACTTGAATTTCATGGGTGCTCCGCACGCAAGAGGACGACTGCGCTGCTGTATCGGCAGGAAAATCGGGGAGCATGAGTGCGTAATGGCGAAATGACTGTTTTGGAGCGCTGGATGTCGCAAATGAAGCAAGGCGGGCGCGGGGTGCAGGCTTATGTGAATTTTTTCCTGCGGCGCTGAAGGACTTATCTGAAAAGTGCGTGCTACACGTCTGTTGTATCTGGCGCCGATACAATTCACCGCCTAGGATACGCGGCATGTTTTCAGGGAGCTTTTTGATGAACAAGACATTGGTTGTAAGTGCACTGAGCGCAGCCTTGCTGCTCGCCGGTTGTCAGTCGGTCAACACCACCAGCGGCGGAGCCGTCGGGGTTGAGCGCAAGCAGTACATGTTCAGCATGCTGTCGAGCCAGGAAGTCGACCAGATGTATGCCCAGTCCTATCAGAAGACCGTAGGCGAGGCGACGAGCAAAGGGGTATTGGACAAGACCAGTACCGATGCCAAGCGCATCCAGGCCATCGCCGACCGGTTGATCGCCCAGGCGCCGAACTTCCGTCCGGATTCGGCCCAGTGGAAGTGGGAAGTCAACCTGATCAAGAGCGACGAACTCAACGCCAACTGCGGTCCTGGCGGCAAGATCATTTTCTACACCGGGCTGATCGACAGCCTGAAACTCACCGACGATGAAATCGCGGCGGTCATGGGCCATGAAATCGCCCACGCCCTGCGTGAGCACGGTCGTGAAGCGATGTCCAAGGCCTATGGCATCGAAATGGCCAAGCAGGGCGCCGGTGCCTTGTTCGGCCTGGGGCAGGACAGCTTGGCCCTGGCCGACACCGTGGCCAACTACGGCATGACCTTGCCCAACAGCCGCGCCAATGAAAACGAAGCCGACCTGATTGGTCTGGAACTGGCGGCTCGCGCCGGCTACAACCCGAACGCCGCGATCACCTTGTGGAACAAGATGAGCAAGGCCTCGGAAGGTTCGCCGCCGGAGTTCATGAGCACGCACCCGGCGTCGGCCAGTCGGATTGCCTCGTTGCAGGCGGCGATTCCGAAGGTGATGCCGCTGTACGAGAAAGCCGCGAAATCCTGATACTCATGGGGCGAGCCTGCTGACGCCTTCGCGGGCAAGCCTCGCTCCTACGGATCGCGTTGTCCTGTAGGAGCGAGGCTTGCCCGCGAAGAACGATAACGCGGTCTACCAACCTACGCCGTCAAACCCAGCCACTGCTCTGCATCGCCTTGTACACCGCGACAATCGCCAGCACGAAGAACGCCGAAGCCGCGAGGCGACGGATCAACGTCAGTGGCAGTTTGTCCGCCGCAAAGTTACCGGCCAGGACCACGGGCACGTTGGCAATCAACATGCCGGCGGTGGTGCCGATGATCACCAGCCACAGATCCGGGTACTGCGCCGCGAGCATCACCGTGGCGACCTGGGTCTTGTCACCCATCTCCGCCAGGAAGAACGCGATCAGCGTGGTCAGGAACGGCCCGAACTTGCGCGCCGTGCTGGCTTCGTCGTCGTCCATTTTGTCCGGCACCAGGGTCCACAGCGCCGTCGCGGTGAAGCTCGCGGCGAGTATCCAGTGCAATGTCGCATTCGAGAAGAAGCTGCCGAACCAGGCACCTACCGCACCGGCTGCTGCGTGGTTGGCCAGGGTCGCGGCGACGATACCGGCGATGATCGGCCAGGGTTTGCGAAAGCGAGCCGCGAGAATGAGCGCGAGCAGTTGCGTCTTGTCGCCGATTTCGGCCAAGGCAACGATTGCGGTGGGAACGAGAAGAGAATCCAGCATCAGGGTTTTCCTAAGGGGCGGGTCGACACGGCTATGACACGTACAGCCTCCCCGCCCCGGGTAAGGTGTTCGTGTCATAGGTCTTGTCAAACCCTGGCGATCCGTCTGTGCGGACGCTTAGGTCGCATACGCCATGGTCTGTTGACCAAGTATGTTGACGTATGCCGGACGAGCATGGCGCTCGTGGGAGACTACTCCCCTAGGACGGAGCGGATTCTGCCTAGGCAAATCCGATTGGGCAAGCCTCTTTTTTAAAAGAAGTTCTAACCGCGTTTGGCCCGGTAGATTCTGAAGCCCTGTCCTTCAGCCTTGATCGCGCATACTCCAAGGTGCTCTTCGATCAACGGTTGATACTTCAGGAAGCTGTTCGCCACTAGCCGAAGTTCGCCGCCGTTTTTCAGATGTTTGGCTGCTTTTCGCAGCAAGTTCTCGGTGGCGAAATAATCGGTGTGGACGCCGACATGGAACGGTGGGTTGCTCAAAATCGCGCTCAAACCCATCGGCGCGGCATCGATGCCATCACCGGTAATCACCTCGGCTTCCAGACCGTTGGCGGCCAATGTCAGCCGACTGCTGGCCGCTGCAAACGCGTCAACGTCGAGCAGTGTCACCTGATTGTGCGGATAGCGCCGCTTGACCGCCGCACCCAACACGCCGGCGCCGCAACCGAAGTCCAGCAAGTGGCCGCTCGGCAACTTGTCCAGATGCTCCAGCAACAGCGCGCTACCGCGATCCAGTCGACCGTGGCTGAACACCCCCGGCAGGCTGATGACTTTCAGCGGCCCTTCGGCCAAGGGCAGCTCGTATTCCTGGGCCAGGCTTTCCAGGGATTTGGCCTCGGGGGCGTTAGCCACGGTGACCAGCCACAATTGGCAATGCCGCGCGCTGTCAAGCTTGCGCGGTTTGCCGAACGGGTTCAGTTGCTTGGCCGCGCCTTCGATACCACTGCGTTTTTCTCCGACCAGGTACAACTCGCGCCCGGCCAGACGCGAGGCGAGGGCGTTGAGGATGTAATCGGTCAGGTCCTTGGACTTGGGCAGAAACACCACCGCCGTCTCGAACTCGCGCTCGGGCGCATTCACGCCAAACTGGCTGCGCTCGGGGAAGCGTGCGTCCAGCGCTGCTTGATCCCCGGCGTGCCAGCACCAGCCATGGGCGTCGGGCAGGCGACCGAGCAAATCGTCGGCGGGCAAACCGGCCAGCAACACCGAGCCCTGGAATAACTCGGGCTGACGAAGCAGTACTTCACTGCGCGGATCCATACTCTGCTCCTTGAAAAAAAGTGCGGCAGTTTATCAACTGACGACCCGCAGCGCTGTACCGCTGAAGAACGCCTGGGCGTTTTCGGTCAATTGACCAACGATCCGCTGCCGCGCCTCGCGACTGCCCCAGGCGTTGTGCGGGGTGACGATCAGTCGTGGAATGTCAGCGGCCAATAGCGGATTGCCGTTGACCGGCGGTTCGACACTCAGCACATCCGTGGCGGCGCCACCCAGGTGACCATTGCGCAAGGCATCGGCCAGTGCCTGTTCGTCGATCAAGCCACCGCGCGCGGTGTTGACCACGAAGGCACCGGGTTTCATCGAGGCCAGTTCACGGGCGCCGATGAAGTGGCGGGTGTGTTCGTTGAGCGGGCAGTGCAGGGTCAGGGCGTCGATTTGCGGCAGCAATTCATTGAGGGGCAAGCGATCCGGACGGGCCGGGCGACCGGGAATCTGTCCCAGCAACACGCGCATGCCAAAGGCTTCGGCCAGCCGTGCCACCGCACCACCCAATTCGCCGTGGCCGAGCAGGCCAAGGGTTTTGCCTTCGAGTTCGACAATCGGGTAATCCAGCAGGCAAAACTGTTTGGCCTGCTGCCAGCGACCTTCGCCAACGGCTTTCTGATAGTCCGCCAGGCGTGTGGCGAGGTTGAGCAGCAGCATGATCGTGTGCTGAGCCACCGATGGGGTGCCGTAACCCTGGCAGTTACACACGGTAATCCCGTGGGCGCGGGCGGCGGCCAGATCGACGTTGTTGGTGCCGGTGGCGGTGATCAAAATCAGCTTGAGGTCAGGGCTGGCGGCGATGGCTTGGGCATCGATCAGGATCTTGTTGCTGATTGCCACGGTCGCGCCTTTGAGGCGTTCGATTACTTGCTCTGGCGTGGTCTGGGCGAACAGCTGCAAGTCGCTGAAACACTCGCGCAAGGGGCTCAGGTCGAGGTCGCCCAGGTCCAGGGACGGGTGGTCGAGGAAAACGGCGCGGCGAGAGTTCGTCATCAACTGTACCTTTTGTGCAATGAACTGAAGGCGTAATCTGCCGAGCCTACCAGATGAAACAAATGGTTACGCACTGCCGGCCGGACGCTGACCCTTGTGGGAGCGGGCTTGCTCGCGAAGAGGCCCTGTCAGCCAATGCAAATGTCGACTGATACACCGCCTTCGCGAGCAAGCCCGCTCCCACAGGGATGATGGCAAGCCTGTGAATTTCATTTCGACCGATCTGCCCCGGAGGAGCCCCCATGTACTGGACCGAATTCTTGACCGTCGCCCTGATTCACCTGCTGGCTGTCGCCAGCCCCGGCCCGGACTTTGCCGTGGTGGTACGTGAGAGCGTGACCCACGGTCGGCGCGCCGGGACCTGGACCGCGCTGGGTGTGGGCACGGCGATTTTCCTGCATGTGGGTTATTCGCTGCTCGGCATTGGCCTGATCGTGTCCCAGTCGATCGTGCTGTTCAACGCCTTGAAATGGGCCGCCGCTGCATACCTGCTGTACATCGGTTTCAAGGCCCTGCGCGCGCAACCGGCCAAACCGGTGGCGGATGACCTGCACAAGGAAGTCGGTGAGCGCACCGCCCGTGGCGCCTTCACCTCGGGCTTCGTGACCAATGGCCTGAACCCGAAAGCCACGCTGTTCTTTCTGTCGCTGTTCACCGTGGTGATCAACCCGCACACGCCGCTGGCGGTACAGGCCGGTTACGGGATTTACCTCGCCTTCGCGACGGCACTGTGGTTTTGCCTGGTGGCCAGGCTGTTCAGCCAACAACGGGTACGCGCCGGTTTCGCCCGCATGGGCCACTGGTTTGACCGGACCATGGGCGCAGTGCTGATCGCCATCGGCGTAAAACTCGCCTTCACCGAGATGCACTGATAAAGCACAGCCCCCCCCGTAGGAGCTGCCGAAGGCTGCGATCTTTTGATCTTCGGCATCATCAAAAACCCTAAAAGATCGCAGCCTACGGCAGCTCCTACAAAAGCGCGTTCACCGAGATGCATTGATGAGACGCGGATCTCTGTAGGAGCTGCCGAAGGCTGCGATCTTTTGATCTTCGGCATCATCAAAAACCCTAAAAGATCGCAGCCTGCGGCAGCTCCTACAAGGCGCGTTCACCGAGATGCATTGATGAGACGCGGATCTCTGTAGGAGCTGCCGAAGGCTGCGATCTTTTGATCTTCGGCATCATCAAAAACCCTAAAAGATCGCAGCCTGCGGCAGCTCCTACAAAAGCGCGTTCACCGAGATGTATTGATGAGACGCGGATCTCTGTAGGAGCTGCCGAAGGCTGCGATCTTTTGATCTTCGGCGTCATCAAAAGCCCTAAAAGATCGCAGCCTGCGGCAGCTCCTACAAAAGCGCGTTCACCGAGATGTATTGATGAGACGCGGATCTCTGTAGGAGCTGCCGAAGGCTGCGATCTTTTGATCTTCGGCATCATCGAAAACCCTAAAAGATCGCAGCCTACGGCAGCGTATGCCTTCGGTGCCGTGGCGCAATTGAGCATCGGCCGGGTCTTGCATCGGTTCAGCCTGAAATGGCCGTTCATTGTGTTGACGCTGTGCCAGGCGCCGCTGCTGTTCGGGCTGGCCTACGTCAACGGTTGGGCGGTGATGCGTTGGGCACCGCATTCATGTTCGTGATGTTTGGCCAGGTATCGGTGAATGACGCGATGGTCGCCAACTTCGTTGCGCCGCAATGGCAATCCCGGGTCTTCGCCCTGCGTTACTGTTTATCCTTCGGCGCCAGTGCGACGGCGATTCCGCTGATTTCCTTCGTCGAACCGCGCCAGGGGTTTGTAGGGCTTTACCTGATTTTGCCGGGTTTTGCGGCGTTGACCTTCGTGGCTGCCCTGGTTTTCCCACGCACACCGTCTGAGGCCGCCGTAGGACAAACGGCATAACCGGTGACGAAATCCTGCAAATGCTGGCGCAAAGCTAGCATTTGTACGGCTCTGCAAATCATTCCTTTGGCTGATTTGGCTGCGGTATAAGGGCTCTAGAGTGCTTACCTTTAGTTGCCAACACCGTGCAGTCAGAAAAGGGATTCTTATGTTGCAGACTCGCGTTATCCCGCCCGCCGAAGGCGCTTACCAGTATCCGTTGCTGATTAAACGACTGCTGATGTCCGGCGCTCGTTACGAGAAAACCCGCGAGATCGTGTACCGCGACCAGTTGCGCTACAGCTATCCGACCCTGATCGAACGGGTCGCGCGGCTGGCCAATGTGCTGACGGCGGCCGGGGTCAAGGCCGGGGATACCGTGGCGGTGATGGACTGGGACAGCCATCGTTACCTGGAGTGCATGTTTGCCATCCCGATGATCGGTGCGGTGATCCACACCATCAACGTGCGCCTGTCACCCGAGCAAATCCTCTACACCATGAACCACGCCGAGGACCGCTTTGTGCTGGTCAACAGCGAATTCGTGGGGCTGTACCAGGCCATCGCCGGGCACCTGACCACGGTCGAGAAAACCCTGCTGCTGACTGACCTGCCGGAAAAAACCGCCGATCTGCCGAACCTCGTCGGTGAATACGAGCAACTGCTGGCGGCCGCGAGTCCGCAGTATGACTTCCAGGATTTCGACGAAAACTCCGTCGCGACCACTTTCTACACCACCGGCACCACCGGCAATCCGAAAGGCGTGTATTTCACCCATCGGCAACTGGTGCTGCACACCATGGGCGTGGCGACGATCATGGGCGCCATCGACAGCGTGCGCCTGTTGGGCACCAACGACGTCTATATGCCGATCACGCCGATGTTCCATGTGCATGCCTGGGGCTTGCCTTATGTGGCGACGATGCTTGGGCTCAAGCAGGTCTATCCCGGTCGCTACGACCCGGAATACCTGGTGGAGCTGTGGCGCAAGGAGAAGGTCACCTTTTCCCACTGCGTGCCGACCATCCTGCAAATGGTCCTCAACGCCAAGGCTGCGCAGAACACTGATTTTGGCGGCTGGAAAATCGTCATCGGCGGCAGCGCGCTGAACCGCGCGTTGTACGAAGCCGCCAAGGCCAAGGGTATTCAATTGACTGCCGCTTACGGCATGTCGGAAACCGGGCCGCTGGTTTCGTGCGCTCACCTCAATGACGAATTGATGGCCGGCACCGAAGACGAACGCACCACCTACCGGATCAAGGCCGGCGTGCCGGGACCGCTGGTGGAGGCGGCGATTGTCGACACCGACGGCAACTTCCTGCCCGCCGATGGCGAGACCCAGGGCGAACTGGTGCTGCGGGCACCGTGGCTCACCGAAGGCTATTTCAACGAGCCACAGAAGGGTGCCGAGCTCTGGGCCGGCGGCTGGCTGCACACCGGCGACGTGGCGACCCTGGACAGCATGGGCGTGATCGATATTCGCGACCGGATCAAGGACGTGATCAAGACTGGCGGCGAGTGGATCTCGTCCCTGGATCTCGAAGATTTGATCAGCCGTCACGTAGCGGTACGCGAAGTAGCAGTGGTGGGCATTGCCGACCCGCAGTGGGGCGAGCGGCCGTTTGCGCTGCTGGTGATCCGCGAAGGGCATGTAGTCGGGGCCAAGGAACTCAAGGAACACCTCAAGCCGTTCGTTGAACTGGGGCACCTGAGCAAGTGGGCGATCCCGAGCCAGATCGCCCTTGTTACTGAAATTCCCAAGACCAGCGTCGGCAAGCTCGACAAGAAGCGCATTCGCCTCGACATCACCGAATGGCAGGCCAACAACAGCACCTTCCTCTCGACGCTTTAAGCGTTATCCGAGCTCCACTGGCGTGCCCGAAAAGGCACGCCAGCCCCACCAAGCAAGCGCTTGGCTTGTGAAATTTCAATTTTGAGCCATCCTTGCCGTGCCGACATCTGTCGGACTGGCGAAAGGACTGTTCCAGAGTGGCCGGCAGCTGCAAATCACACTTTAGAGGGATCAAGCAGTACTACCTGCTGGCTATAGTCCGCTCAAGGATTTTTAAGAACGGAGCAAACGCACAAACGGGGCGATGCACCTTGGGAATGAATTCGGGACGCCTTGGCTTCCGGTCTTCCACAACGTTTTTAAAAGTACTCACTGCCATAACAATAATGCACATGGAGTAGCGTCGATGACATCAGTAAACCAGTTCTGGCGCCGGGCGAAATTGCCCCTGGCGGTCAGTCTTGCTTCTACGCTCGCCGGGCCCGCATTCGGCGTCAGTTTCAATGTCGGTGAAATCGAAGGTCAGTTCGACTCGTCGCTCTCCCTGGGCATGAGTGTCTCAACCCAGCAGCCGAACAAGAACCTGATCGGCGTCAACAACGGTGGGCACGGCCTGTCACAGACCTCCGATGACGGCCACGCGAACTTCAAGAGCGGCCAGGCCTTCTCGAAGATCTTCAAGGGCATTCACGACCTTGAATTGAAATATGGCGATACCGGCGTCTTCGTACGGGGCAAATACTGGTACGACTTCGCGCTGCAAAACCAGGACCTGGAATTCAAGAACGTCAGCAATGACAACCGCAAGGAAGGCGCCAAGTCTTCCGGCGGGCAGATCCTCGACGCCTTCATCTACCACAACTATTCGATTGCCGATGAGCCGGGTTCCGTGCGCTTGGGCAAGCAGGTCGTGAGCTGGGGTGAAAGTACCTTCATCGGCGGCGGCATCAACTCGATCAACCCGATCGACGTGTCCGCGTTCCGTCGTCCGGGGGCCGAGATCAAGGAAGGCCTGATCCCGGTCAACATGTTCTACGTGTCCCAGAGCCTGACCGAAAACCTCTCGGCCGAAGCGTTCTATCAACTGGAATGGGACCAGACCGTTGTCGATAACTGCGGCACCTTCTTCTCCCAGCCCGATATCGTGGCCGATGGTTGCGATAACAACCTGCGGGTACTGAACAAGCGTTCGCAGATTCCGGCCGTTGCGCTGGGCCCATTGGCCGGTGCGGGTGTCAACGTCAACGAAGAAGGCGTGCTGGTGCGCCGCGGCGGCGATCGCGATGCGCGGGACAGCGGCCAGTGGGGCGCGTCCTTCAAGTACATGTTCGATCCGCTGGACACCGAGTTCGGTGCGTACTTCATGAACTACCACAGCCGGGCGCCGATCTTCAGTGCTACCGGTGCGCCGCAGTCGGTCTATAACACCGCCAAGGCATTGCCAGGACCGTTCGCGGCACTCGCGCCGCTGTTGGTGGCGGGTAACTCGCAGTACTTCATCGAATACCCTGAAGACATCCGTCTCTACGGTTTGAGCTTCTCCACCACCTTGCCTACCGGTACCGCGTGGAGCGGTGAGATCAGCTACCGTCCAAACGCACCGGTGCAACTGAACTCCACCGACATCCTGTTCGCCGGTGTTCGTCCTATCGGCGGCGCGTTGTCCAATGCTTCCTTGCTGACCGGTGTGCCGGGCCAGGACCTGCACGGTTATCGCCGCAAGGAAATCACCCAGTTCCAGACCACCCTGACGCACTTCTTTGACCAAGTCATGGGCGCCAGCCGTCTGACCCTGGTGGGCGAAGTGGGCGTGACCCACGTCGGCGGCCTGGAAAGCACCTCCGATGTTCGTTACGGCCGTGATCCGGTCTACGGCCCGGGTGAATTGCCAGCCACGGGCGGTATCGACACCTGCGCCAACATCCTCAACGCCAGCACCATCAACGGCGCCGGTGCGGGTTCGCCGCAGAACAACCGCAGCCGCAACTGCACCAACGAAGGCTTCACCACGGCCACCTCGTGGGGCTATCGCGGTCGTGCCATCTGGGAATACAACGACGTGTTCGCCGGTGTGAACCTCAAGCCGAACGTGGCCTGGTCCCACGACGTGAGCGGTTACTCGCCAGGTCCTGGCGGCAACTTCGAGGAAGGTCGCAAGGCCGTGAGCCTGGGCGTCGATGCCGAATACCAGAACACCTACACCGCGAGCCTGGCTTACACCAACTTCTTTGATGGCAAGTACACCACCGTGGATGACCGCGACTTCGTTGCGCTCAGCGTCGGCGTGAACTTCTAAGCACTGTTTTTTCAGGACGAACACACATATGAAAATAACAAAGAGTCTGTTCCACGCCGGTGTTCTGGGGCTGTCGCTGCTGGCGACCAGTGTCATGGCGGCGGTGCCTGCGGCTGAAGCGGACAAGTTGGGCAAGAGCCTGACGCCGATGGGCGCCGAGATGGCCGGTAATGCCGACGGTTCGATCCCGGCCTGGAAACCCCTGGCGAAAAATGCCGGCAATGTTGACAGCAAAGGCTTTCTGTCCGACCCGTACGCCAGTGAAAAACCGCTGTTCACCATCACCGCGCAGAACGTTGACCAGTACAAGGAAAAGCTTGCCCCGGGCCAGTACGCGATGTTCAAGCGCTACCCGGACACCTTCAAGATGCCGGTCTACCCGTCCCATCGTGGCGCCACCGTGCCGGATGACGTGTTCGCCGCCATCAAGAAAAACGCCACTGCCACCAACCTGGTGTCCGGCGGCAACGGCCTGGAAAACTTCGAAACCGCCGTACCGTTCCCGATCCCTAAAAGCGGTGTCGAAGTCATCTGGAACCACATCACCCGCTATCGCGGCGGCAGCGTGACCCGTCTGGTGACCCAGGCCACGCCACAGCCGAACGGCTCGTTCAGCCTGGTGTACTTCCAGGACCAGTTCGTGTTCCGCGACAAGATGAAGGATTACGACCCGAAAAACCCGGGCAACATCCTGTTCTACTTCAAGCAAAAAGTGACCGCGCCGGCACGTCTGGCCGGTGGCGTGCTGCTGGTGCACGAAACCCTCGACCAGGTGAAGGAGCCGCGTTCGGCATGGGTCTACAACGCCGGTCAGCGTCGTGTGCGTCGCGCCCCGCAAGTGTCCTATGACGGGCCGGGTACTGCCGCCGATGGCCTGCGGACCTCCGACAACCTGGACATGTACAACGGCGCGCCGGATCGCTACGACTGGAAACTCGAAGGCAAGAAAGAGATGTACATCGCCTCCGACAGTTACAAGCTCGACGATCCGAAGCTGAAGTACACCGACATCATCAAGGCCGGCCACATCAACCAGGACCTGGCTCGTTACGAGCTGCGCCGGGTCTGGCATGTGGTCGCAACCCTGAAGGAAGGTCAGCGCCACATCTATGCCAAACGTGACTTCTACATCGACGAAGACACCTGGCAAGCCGCGGTGATCGACCACTACGACGGTCGTAACCAACTGTGGCGCGTCGCGGAAGCCCACGCCGAGAACTACTACGACAAGCAAGTGCCGTGGTACGCCCTGGAAACCCTGTATGACCTGCAATCGGGTCGCTACCTGGCACTGGGCATGAAGAACGAAGAGAAACAGGCGTATGACTTCGGCTTCACCGCTACCACCAGCGACTTCACCCCGGCGGCACTGCGTCAGGATGGTGTTCGCTAACACTCGCTGAACAGAGGCCGCATCCTCGAAAAACGCCCCGACTGGTTCGGGGCGTTTTTTTTTGAGGGACACAAATCAAAAGATCGCAGCCTTCGGCAGCTCTTACGGATGTACGCCGAATCTCTGTAGGAGCTGCCGAAGGCTGCGATCTTTTCAGTGACAACGAAGAATCAAGAGCTAGACACGTTTGGATGTAGTCTTTTTGTAGCCATTTGTAGCAACTACCTTCAATACCTCTTCGTTTACCGCTAGTCTGCGGACATCTGCAACGCCGACAACAGCAATTCAAACAAGAGCCGGCCATGACTGATCTGTCCCCAATTCCGGGTCCTGCAAGCGTTGCCGTCGCGGCACTGGACGGGCGTTTCTTCCGACCCCCGCTGCCTGACGGCCATGTGCTGCGGCCTCGCCTGTGTGAGCGGCTGAGCGTGGGGTTGGGTGGCCGATTGTTGCTGGTCAGTGCTCCGGCGGGGTTCGGCAAGAGTTCGTTGGCGGTGGAGTTCTGTCAGGGTCTGCCGGCGCATTGGCACAGTCTCTGGCTGGGGCTGAGCCCTCGGGACAGCGATCCCGGTCGCTTCCTTGAGCGTCTGCTCGAAGGCCTTCAGGACTATTTTCCGCAACTGGGCAGCAAGGCCCTCGGGTTGCTGAAAATGCGTCAGCGCCATCAACCGTTTGCCTTCGAAGAATGGCTGGACGGTTTGCTCGATGAGCTGGCCGTGCACCTGTCGCCGAGCACGCCCTTGCTGCTGGTGCTCGATGACTACCACTTGGCCCAAGGCCCGGTGCTCGATCGCTGTCTGCAATTTTTCCTCAATCATTTACCCGATGGCTTGCTGGTCATGGTCACCAGTCGGCAACGTCCGGACTGGCATCTGGCGCGGTTGCGCCTGTCGCGGCAACTGCTCGAACTGCATGAGCAAGACCTGCGCCTGACCCACGACGAAGCCCTGACCCTGCTCGATCGCCACAGCAGTTCGTTGCGCGGCGAGGCGCTGGAAAACCTGATCCTGCGCAGCGAAGGCTGGGTCGCCGGGCTGCGTTTCTGGTTGCTCGCGGCCGCCGAAGGCGATGGCGCGTTGCCCCAGTCGCTGAACGGTGGGGAAGGGCTGATCCGCGATTACCTGCTGGAAGAAGTCATCGATTGCCTGCCCGCCGAGGTCCAGGCTTTTCTCTACGACACGGCGCCCCAGGAGCGCTTTTGCAGCGAACTGTGCGACGCCGTGCGCGAAGCCCATGACAGCGCGGAGATCCTGCGCTTCCTGTCGGCGCACCAGGTGTTTCTGGTGCCGCTGGACGAGCATGGCCACTGGTACCGTTACCACCATTTGTTTTCCGACTTGCTGCGCACCCGGCCCACGACCCAGGCGTTGGTGCCGGCCGCGACCCTGCATTTGCGCGCCTGCCGCTGGTTCAACGCCCAGGGCTTGCTCGATGAAGCGGTGGAGCAGGCCTTGCGTGCCGGGCACCTGGATGTCGCGGCGAATCTGGTGCAAAACCTTTCCGAAGAACAACTGTTGGCGGAGCAAAACGTCGGCATGTTGCTGCGCTGGAAAATGGACTTGCCCGACAGCCTGCTGATCAGCACGCCTCGGCTGATCGTGCTCTATAGCTGGGCGCTGGGGCTGGCCTGTCAACTGGACGCCGCCGAGGAACTGGCCAACCACTTGAGCCGCTTCCTGCCGGCGCCGTCGGCCACCGCGCAGAAGTCCATGCTGGCCCAATGGCTGGCCCTGAGCGGCATCATCGCCCGGGGGCGCGGTAATCGTGAGCTGACATTGCTCTATTGCAACGAAGCGCTCGAAAGCCTGCCGGCCAAGCGTTACGGGCAGCGGCTGATGTGCCTGTCGACCTTGTCCAACCTGGCGATTGCCGACGGCGACTTGTGGCGCGCGCGCGGGTTGAACCGTGAGTCCCTTGAACTGGCGCAGCGCGTCGGCAATCCGCTATTTGAGGCGCTGGCCCATTACGACCGCGCCCGGGTGCTGCAAGCGCGGGGGGAAATCCTGCGTTCGCTGGATGAGGTGCGTCAGGGGCTGCAACGCCTGCACGGTTTGTCGCCACAACGACTCTACGCGGTCCGGGCTCGACTGATCCTGTATGAAGGCTTCCTGCTGGCCCTGCGCTTGCAGCCCCAGGCTGCACGCTTACGCTTGCAGGCCGGTTTGAGTGAAGCCCGAGCCTGTCGTGATATCAGTGTTTTGATCGGCCACTGCGTCATCGCCAGGCTTGAGGGCAGCAGCGGCGAATTCGCCAAAGCCTTCGCCGAACTGGCCGAAGCCGAGCGGCTGATGCACATCTGGGACGTGCCGCCGATCTACTATTTGGCGATGATCACCCTGGTCAAATGCGAACTCTGGCTGGCCCAGGGCCGCACCGACCTGGCCGAAGCCTGGCTCACGCGACTGGGCCAGACCTACAACGGCGAACGCGCAGCCGCACCACCGGAGTTCCATCCACAGCTGCCGCTGCACATCGAATTGCAGCAAGCCTTGCTCGAGGTCATCCAGGGGCAGCCAATGTTGGCGGAAGGGCGATTGAATGCGTTGCTGGAACACGGGCAGCAAACTGGCCGGCAGATGCTCAGCGTGATGGCGCTGACGCAGAAAATCACCTTGTTGTTGGCCGGCGGGCGAGAGCCCGAGGCGCGCCAGGCATTGTCGCAAGCGCTGGAAGCAGCGGCCGGTGGCGTGCTGCAACCGTTCGATGGATTGCTGGCCGAGCATCCAGACTGGATGCGTGGCCAACTGCAACTCTGCGCCCGAACCGCCGTTTCGCAGGACCTTGCAGGAAAACTGCCTGCCGTCGCCTCGCGTCCGACCCTGGAGTTATCCCCAGGTGCAGAAAACCTCAGCACCCGCGAGCTGGCCGTATTACGGCTGATCGCCCAAGGTTGCTCGAACCAGGAAATCAGCGATCAGCTGTTTATTTCCCTGCACACGGTCAAAACCCACGCCAGCCATATCAACAGCAAGTTAGGGGTGGAGCGGCGTACGCAAGCGGTCGCCCGGGCGAAAGAGCTGGGTGTATTGCAGTAAACACCGCGTGAAGACCGCCGGTACAAGGAGGACCTCACGCTCGAAGGTTTCAGGTCATTTCTGTTCTGCGGTACCCACGCTCTTTTCCGGCCCTTCACGCGCCAGGATCGACAGTAGCCCCAAGGAGCAGTCATCCCCGGTCTTGCTGGCGATGGACTGTTGCAGGTTGTCGCCCAACACGACCTTCATTTTTTTGATGGGTAATGTGGTATTCCACTCCAGCAGCTTCAGGATTGCCGGGGCAGGGACGCCGCTTGATTTGTGGTAGAGGCTTTCTGCGGTGCCGTCGCTCATGATTGCAAAGCCAGTCGCGGCTTCAATTTGCCCACGGTACAGCCTGAGCCGTGATGCCGATTTAGGGTCGGTCAGAAACAGCGTGGTATTGGCGTATTCGCCGTTTTCCGGCGTGGACAAGGCCCGGAGTTGTCCGTCTGCATCAACACTTGCGATGACACCGTCGCCCAAGTGGCCTGCCAGGTAGCGACCTTGTGAGTAAGCGACGAACGATAGGGTGCAGGCCAGTTCGTTGATATCGCATCCGAGCTTCGCAGACTTGCGTCGGAACGCGTCCAGGCAGCGATTAACCAGTCGCTGGGCCGCCTTCGCGTTATGTTTGTCCATGTTTTGCCAGAGGCTTTCAAAGTTTTTGCAAACAAAGGCCAGGGTCGCTGTGACCGCGACCTGGGCGCCGACCTCGGATCGGGCTCTGGAGCCAGCCCCATCGGCCAATGCGATGCACGTCACCTCATTCGACTCCCTGGCCGCGACATAGTCCTGGCAAGGCGTTTGAGTCTTGAGGTGTGAGCGGCCCGCGACAAATGCACAAGCCGTTTTGCAACTGAAGTTTACCGGGAGGCCAGGCATGGTTCAGACCTGTGCCCAGGCTTTGATGCCTTCAAAGTCCAGCGTCACTTCATCACCTGGGGTTGACTGAGACGCTCGCGAAACACTTCGGCTCAGCCAGTCAAAAAACTCATTGAAGTTCAAGCCTTTGAGGCGCAGAGGCGGGCGCGCGGGGGAGAACTGCGCGAGCGATTGCAGGTTCGCTGCCCCACCGATCGCGATCGGGAAAACAGTCAGTTTGCGTTTGCTGATCAGGTTGGCCACGCGAGCGGCAGCCGGGCCGATATCATCGGTCGGTTCGCCATCGGTCATCAGAACCATCCAGGGTTGGAAATAATCAACGCCGGTACGTTGATAATCTTCCTTGCGTGCCTCCAGCAAATCCAAAGCGATGCTGACGGCGTGCCCCATTGGGGTCATGCCCGATGCCACCAGTGGGGGAACGTCCTGACGACTAATAGAGCCGAAATCCAGCACTTTTTGCGCCGTCCCGCCGAACGTCACGATGCAGATTTCAGCGGCGTATTGCGCCACCTCGTCGTTACGGATCGCGTCGAAAAACATCTGAACGCCGGAATGCAGTTCGGCAATAGGCTCGCCTTCCATCGACCCGCTGACATCCAGCACAAGGCAAACGGGCACGCGGCTGGTCGGGTTCTCGGCGAGGTCTTCCTGACGAAGGAGATAGTCGTCTTGCATGGGATTATCCTTTTGAGTTGAGCGTTACAAAAAACGCTTCAAGAATCGTTTGAGCCAGTGCACAACGGTGCTTTCTTGGGTGATAGGACGTGCTGGCGCGGATCTATTGGGTTGCGGTCTTGCGCCAGTCGGTTGCGGCTGTTGTGGCAGGCGCGCAGCGGCAGGTGCAGGCACGGGAACAGATATGTTACGCGGTGGTTGTGGTGGTGTCGGGCGAGTTACGACCGCCGCTGGAGGTGGCGCTGCACGCTGCTCTGCCTCTGTGGTTTTCTTTTGGCTTTCTGTGGCCAATTGTCTGAGTTTGGACGCCTGTTTACAGTCCGCGCATCGAGTCGGTTTGCCCGCGGCCTTCATTTTGTTAAACCAGGCTTTGGATTCGATATAGGTTTTTTTACAGCTTGCGCAGACAGCTTCGACCGGATCGGACACACGAAAAGCTGCGGGGAACAGCTCGTCGGAGTGCTTGCCATTGCGCAACTCTTCGCCGTACTGAGTCAGCAGCGTCAGCCAGTCACTGATGGGGCGTCGCTGATTATCTTCAAATGTGCTGCTGAACGCCTGTTTGAGCGGGTACGGCAAATGACTCCAGATATTTTGCCAGGTGCCCACCGGCGCTACGCTGACCTTGCCTTTGCCGCTGTCTTTTTTGAATCGGTAAGGGAAGTTCATGTTCTTGATGTTGTCGGACGCCGTGCCCCCGCCTTGCTGGGAATAGGGTGGTTTACCGGGCAGCAAGATCATGAACAGCATGGTGGCGATGGCGAACAGCTCGTGATCTTTTGTACGCAGGTAGTTGCCGTACTTTTCCCCCTGTTTCTCGGGGGGAGTGAACGGCACGGTGCCCACTTCGCAGGGAAAATGATCGATCTGAAAGCTGTCCGTGTCGACCATCCAGACCTTGTGGCTGTCCGTAGTCACCAGCAGGTTCATCGGGTTGATGTCGCCCACGATGATGTTCAGCGAATGCAGGTAGTGCACCTGTTTCAGAAACGCAATCGCGACATTCACCAGGTCCTGTCGCGTCCAGCGGGGGAACGTTTTCGCCAACAAGGGTTTGACGAATACCGAGGTCTGCAGGGTTTTCCCCTGCGCCAGCGGCATCACATAGCCTACAAACTCTTTATCAGTATTGAACACCAGCTCGGTCGGCCAACAAATTCCGGGTTCAACGATTCGGCGCGTCACCATGAGCTTGATCTTCTCGCGGCGCCGGGTAGTGAGCTTATCGGTGTGGTAAATCTTGCACACTTGCGCGGTGCCCGCCACGGCATAGATTGTCCCTTCGCCACCGGAGCTGATGGACTGGCCAAGGGTCAACTGACTGCCGCTGGATGTACTCAACACCGAGCCTTGCGTGACACTTGCGCCTGTGTTCTGGATAAGGCTGTCGGAGGTCGTGAGGGGCGTCACAGGCAGGTCGAAAGGCACGATCGGGACGATCGGCGCCGGTCCTGTCCAGCGTGTGGCTCTGGCCTCAGTGGCTTTGCACTGAAGGAGTTGTGTTTCATCGCACGTCAGAAACAGCAGGTCGTAGTGAAGGCACCAGTCGACGACGTCACACGGTTGGCTTTGGCCCTGCGACGCCGTGGTTCGCTTCAGCACGAAGATCGGTTGGCCATCGAAAACGCATTCAGCCAGCAAATCGCTGGGGCGCAGTGCTGTCCCTTTAGGGAGTGCACGGAGCGGTCGTGAAGGTTGGCTGGCAAATAACTGGAAAAATCGTCGGGCGTTTTTGTGGGTCTGCTCGTGCCCTTTGGTCAGGGATTGAAGCTCCAGAAGATCGGAGTGGGCGATAAAAGGCAGACCTTTCCTGCCGCGAATGCGGTTGATAATGTCTGGGTCCTTGAAAAGGACGCTTTTATCGACGAGCACGTGTTCCATTGAGGGGGGCATTGGCTTCCTGCCGTCTTGTTTCAAAATAGGCGCGGGGCGAGGATAACCTATCAATTTTGCGGATCACAACCGCAGTACCCAGCTTTGGCGCCAGGACGAAACCCATGCAAACCCCGAACACAGCCCTCATCCGCGAAACCTTCCCCGTCGGCCCACTCCAGTGCAACTGCACGAGATCGGCGACCCGATCACTAAAAAAGCCATCGTTGTCGACCCCGGTGGCAATCACGAACTGATCCTCGCGCGGCTCGATGCCTTGGGTTTGAAGGTTGTCAGCATCATCCACACCCACGCGCACCTGGATCACTTCCTGGCCTCCGGCCTGTTGAAGGAAAAAACCGGCGCGACCCTGCACCTGCACAAAGAAGATCAATTCCTCTGGGACAACCTGGAGATGCAATGCCAGATGTTCGGCGTGCCTTACACGCCAGTGCCACCGCCGGATCGCTGGTTGGCGGACGACGAAGAACTGGCCTGCGGTTGCGGTGTGGCGATTCACACGCCGGGGCATACGCCAGGTTCCATGAGCTTTTGGTTTGCAGAGGCTAAGCTGCTGATTGCCGGTGACACGTTGTTTCGGCGCGGGGTAGGGCGCACGGATTTGTGGGGTGGCGATCAGGCGACCATCGTGCGTTCGATCAAGCAGCGGCTGTACACCCTCGACGAGGAAGCAACGGTAGTGACCGGGCATGGTCCGGATACCTGTCTGGGCGATGAAATGCGCGGTAACCCCTTCGTCAGGGCATGACGGTCGGCGATTGAATTTTTGTCGTCTTCGGTGATCCAACGCCCGCAATGGTCGATTGCCAACCTCCGTTGCACCACAGAATGCAAAAGTAGGAGCTCTTCATGTTCACCACGCCTCGCTTGATTATTGTTGCTACCGCTGTGGCCTTGTTGGCCGGTTGCGCATCGCCGAACCCTTATGACAACCAGGGGCAGGCTGATGGTGGCTCCCAAGGCATGAGCAAAACCGCCAAGTACGGTGGCCTCGGCGCCCTGGCCGGTGCGCTGGCCGGTGCCGCCATCGACCACAACAACCGTGGCAAGGGCGCGCTGATTGGCGCCGCCGTGGTCGGTGCTTCCGCCGCCGGTTACGGTTACTACGCCGACCAGCAAGAGAAAAAACTGCGCGCCAGTATGGCCAACACCGGCGTTGAAGTGCAGCGTCAGGGCGATCAGATCAAGCTGATCATGCCCGGCAACATCACCTTCGCCACCGATTCGGCGAACATCGCTCCCAGCTTCTATCAGCCGCTGAACAACCTGGCAGGCTCGCTCAAGGAGTTCAGCCAGAACCAGATCGAGATCGTTGGCTTCACTGACAGCACCGGCAGCCGTCAGCACAACATGGACTTGTCCCAGCGTCGTGCACAGAGCGTGGCGACCTACCTGACGTCCCAGGGCGTGAGCGGTGCCAACCTGTCGGCACGCGGTGCCGGGCCGGATAACCCGATTGCCAGCAACGCTGACGTCAATGGCCGGGCGCAGAACCGTCGGGTCGAAGTCAACCTGAAGGCGATTCCGGGTCAGCAGTATCAGCAACAGGGCCAGCCTGTTCAGCAGTACCAGTAACAACCTGACTGAACCCCAGGTTTAAACGAGCCCGCCCGATCTCAGCAGATCGGGCGGGTTTTTTTGTCGACAGGTCGGGTGCCTTCGCGAGCTAGCCCGTTCCCACATTTGGAATGCATTCCCCTGTGGGAGCGGGCTTGCTCGCGAAGAAGCCGGAACAGCCAACCCAACAGCACGCCACAAAAAAGCCCCCGGACGATCACTCATCCGAGGGCTTTTTGTGTCGCGCGAAACCTGATTACTTCTTCAGGCCGTAATGCTCATCGAGCATGCCCGGCGCGTTCGGGGCTTTGGGGGCGTAGTCGCGAGGCGGCTCCTGATTGCGCGGCGGCGTCAGGCGTTCCCGTGGCGCCACGGCGGCGTCAGCGTGCAGGGCGGCCAGCAGGCGTTGGCGAGTCTGCTCGTCCAGGGCCAGGCGGTTGGCACCCTCGGCGAGATGATCCTGCACTTCCTGATAGCTCTGGGTCAGTTTCTTGACCAGATTTGCAGTGCTGTTGAAGTGAGTAACCACCTCGTTCTGATAACTGTCGAAACGTTCCTGAATGTCATCCAACTGACGTTGCGTGCTGCTGGGAGCGGCATTCGGCACCAGGCGAGCGATCAGGAAACCAACGGCGACACCCACAACCAGGGCAAGAGTCGGCAACAACCAAACTAAGAGCGAGTGTTCCACGAGTCCTTCCTCTATAAACGGCTTTGCTTTACGTTAACGGCTCGAACCTGCGCTGTATACCGCGATTCACTCGCAATAGATTGGCACAGACAATTTGCTAGACGAGTCGACCCGATTCGAGGTCACGGAGTTCCTTCCTTGCTTATGCGCGAAACCCCTGTAGTGATTGATGGCCCCGTCGGTCAACTGGAAAGTTTGTACCTGGATAACGAACAGCCGCGCGGCATCGCGCTGATCTGCCATCCGAACCCGGTGCAGGGCGGCACCATGCTCAACAAAGTCGTCTCGACCTTGCAGCGCACCGCCCGGGATGCCGGTTTGATTACCCTGCGTTTCAACTATCGCGGCGTCGGTGCCAGCGAAGGCAGCCACGACATGGGCACCGGCGAAGTCGATGATGCCCAGGCGGCGGCCGAATGGCTGCGGGCCAAACACCCGGAATTGCCGCTGACGCTGTTCGGTTTCTCCTTCGGCGGTTTTGTTGCCGCAAGTCTCGGCGGACGCCTGGAAGCCAAGGGCGAGCAGCTCAAGCATTTGTTCATGGTCGCGGCGGCGGTCACTCGTCTCAACGGTTATGACCTGTTGCCGGTCAACTGCCCGTTGACCCTGATTCAACCCGAAACCGACGAAGTCATCGACCCGCAAGCCGTCTACGACTGGTCCGACAAACTCGATCGCCCCCATGAGCTGCTGAAAGTGGCAGAATGCGGACACTTTTTTCATGGCAAGCTGACCGATCTCAAGGATCTGATCCTGCCGCGTCTTTCGAATTGATTGCAGTCTGACAAGCGATTACCCATGACGACTCGTACCCGTATCCTCACCGGCATCACCACCACCGGCACGCCGCACCTGGGCAACTACGCCGGCGCCATCCGCCCGGCGATCGTCGCCAGCCGTGACAGCAATGCCGATTCGTTCTACTTCCTGGCCGACTACCACGCCCTGATCAAATGCGATGACCCGCTGCGCATCCAGCGCTCGCGTCTGGAAATCGCCGCGACCTGGCTGGCCGGTGGCCTGGATGTGGACCGCGTGACGTTCTATCGCCAGTCCGACATCCCGGAAATCCCCGAGCTGACCTGGCTGCTGACCTGCGTTGCCGCCAAGGGCCTGCTCAACCGCGCCCACGCCTACAAGGCTTCGGTGGACAAGAACGTCGAGAACGGTGAAGACCCGGATGCCGGCATCACCATGGGTTTGTACAGCTACCCGGTGCTGATGGCCGCGGACATTCTGATGTTCAACGCCCACAAGGTGCCGGTCGGTCGTGACCAGATCCAGCACGTGGAAATGGCCCGGGACATTGGCCAGCGTTTCAACCACCTGTTTGGCCAGGGCAAAGAATTCTTCACCATGCCGGAAGCGCTGATTGAAGAAAGCGTCGCCACGCTGCCAGGTCTCGACGGTCGCAAGATGTCGAAGAGCTACGACAACACCATTCCGTTGTTCAGCAGCGCCAAAGAGATGAAGGACGCGATTTCGCGGATCGTTACCGACTCCCGCGCACCGGGCGAAGCCAAAGATCCGGACAACTCGCACCTGTTCACCCTGTTCCAGGCTTTCGCCACCCCGGCGCAATCCGACGAATTCCGCAGCGAATTGTTGCAAGGCCTGGGTTGGGGTGAGGCGAAGAGTCGTCTGTTCCAACTGCTGGACAGCGAGTTGGGCGAGTCCCGCGAGCGTTATCACCAGTTGATCGAGCGCCCGGCGGATCTGGAAGACATCCTGCAGATCGGCGCGAAAAAGGCCCGTTCGGTGGCGACACCGTTCCTGCACGAACTGCGCGAAGCAGTCGGCCTGCGTTCGTTCGTGGCCCAGACCCAAGTCGCGGCGACCACCAAGAAGAAAGCCGCGAAGGCCGCGCGTTTCGTTAGCTTCCGCGAAGACGACGGCAGTTTCCGTTTCCGTCTGCTGGCGGCCGATGGCGAGCAATTGCTGCTGTCGCGCCACTTCGCCGACGGTAAAACCGCCGGTCAGGTGACCAAACAACTGCAAGCCGGCCAGCCATTGGACGTGCGCAGCGAAGACCTGAGCTTCAGCGTCTGGCTGGAAGGCGAGTGTGTTGCCGACAGCGCAAGCTTCGCTGACAGCTCGGCTCGCGACCTCGCTATCGACGCCTTGCGCGTGGCGTTGACGCCGGTTCAGGACTAAATCAACGGCTCGGCCCGACCAAGGGCTGATTGCCATTCTTATGGGCCGTCGCTACAGTGGCGGCCCGTTTTTGTTGCCTTGCTAACGAATTATGACGCCCCTAGAACGATATCAAGCTGATCTGAAACGCCCGGAATTCTTCCATGACGCCGCGCAGGAAACCGCCGTGCGTCATTTGCAGCGCCTGTACGACGATCTGGTCGCGGCCTCGCAGAGCAAGCCGGGCCTGTTCGGCAAACTGTTTGGCAAAAAAGACCAGGCGCCGGTCAAGGGCCTGTACTTCTGGGGCGGCGTGGGTCGCGGCAAGACTTATCTGGTCGACACCTTCTTCGAAGCGCTGCCGTTCAAGGAAAAGGTCCGCACTCACTTCCACCGCTTCATGAAGCGCGTGCACGAAGAGATGAAAACCCTGGGCGGCGAGAAAAACCCGCTGACCATCATCGCCAAGCGTTTCTCCGACGAAGCCCGGGTGATCTGTTTCGATGAGTTCTTCGTTTCCGACATCACCGACGCCATGATCCTCGGCACGTTGATGGAAGAGCTGTTCAAGAACGGCGTGACCCTGGTCGCGACCTCGAACATCGTGCCGGACGGCCTGTACAAGGATGGCCTGCAACGTGCGCGCTTCCTGCCGGCCATTGCGCTGATCAAGCAGAACACCGACATCGTCAACGTCGACAGCGGCGTCGATTATCGTCTGCGTCACCTTGAGCAAGCGGAGCTGTTCCACTATCCGCTCGATGAAGCATCCCAGGAAAGCCTGCGTAAAAGCTTCCGCGCCCTGACCCCGGAATGCACGGCGGCCACCGAAAACGATGTGCTGATGATCGAGAACCGCGAAATCCGTGCCCTGCGCACCTGCGATGACGTGGCCTGGTTCGACTTCCGCGAACTCTGCGATGGCCCTCGCAGCCAGAACGATTACATCGAACTGGGCAAGATCTTCCATGCCGTGTTGCTCAGTGGTGTCGAGCAGATGAGCGTCACCACCGACGACATCGCCCGACGCTTTATCAACATGGTCGACGAGTTCTACGACCGTAACGTGAAGTTGATCATTTCTGCTGAAGTCGAGCTCAAAGACCTCTACACCGGTGGTCGCTTGAATTTCGAGTTCCAGCGCACGCTGAGTCGTTTGCTGGAAATGCAATCGCACGAATTCCTGTCCCGGGCGCATAAGCCTTAAGGTTTTCGGCAACTAAAAAAGGGCCTGCATATGCAGGCCCTTTTTTGTGCGCTGAAGATCCCCTGCGCCGATCGTTCCCCGCTCTGCGTGGGGACGATCGGTCGGGCGTGTTTACGCAGCCTGTTGAAACTGCTGCCGATACTGGTTTGGTGACAACTCGGTGTGCTGGCGGAACAGCCGCGCAAAGAAGCTCGCATCGTCGTAGCCGACCTCATAACTGATGGTCTTGATGCTCTTGCGGCTACCGGACAGCAAGCCCTTGGCGGTTTCGATGCGCAGGCGTTGCAGATAATGCAGCGGCTTGTCGCCGGTGGCGGTCTGGAAGCGGCGCATGAAGTTGCGGATGCTCATGCCATGTTCGCGTGCCACGTCTTCGAAGCGGAATTTGTCGGCGAAGTGCTCTTCGAGCCAGTGCTGAATCTGCAGGATGATCACGTCCTGGTGCAGCTTCTGCCCGCCGAAGCCGATCCGCCCCGGCGCGTAGCTGCGCTGCACTTCATACAGGATGTCCCGGGCCACGGCCTGGGCCACGTTGGCGCCGCAGAAGCGTTCGATCAGGTAGATATAGAGGTCGCACGCCGAAGTCGTGCCGCCGGCGCAATACAGGTTGTCGGCGTCGGTCAGGTGTTTGTCCTGATTGAGCTGCACCTGCGGGAAGCGTTCGGCAAACGCATTGAAGAAGCGCCAGTAGGTGGTCGCTTCCTTGCCATCGAGCAGCCCAGCCTCCGCCAGCCAGAACACTCCGGTGGCTTCGCCGCAGAGTACGGCGCCGCGCGCATGCTGCTCGCGCAGCCACGGCAGCACCTGTGGATAACGTTGGCAGAGGGTTTCGAAATCGTCCCAGAAGGCCGGGAGGATGATGATGTCAGCGTTTTCCAGGCCGCCGTCCACCGGCATGATCACATCGCTGAAGCTGTTCACCGGTTTGCCGTCGGGGCTGACCAGCCGGGTTTCAAACGCCGGTGTCAGGCCGTGGCCCAGTTGTTTGCCGTAACGCAGGCTGGCCAGGTGGAAGAAATCCTTGGCTTGCATGAGGGTGGAAGCGAAAACCCGGTCGATAGCCAGGATGCTGACGCGCCGCAGGGGCGTGGAGACTTGGTTAGACATAATTCAACTTTATTCTTATAGGGGAAAGTGGTCACCAGACGGCTGGATCGTCTTATTTTTTGTCTGATGTGTCCAGTGTCCCGTATCGCAAGCGCGGCTTAGTCTCTGAAGGTCAATCCCGGCTAACAATAACCATAGGTGCCGCATGATCCCCAGAACCTTGTTCAGCTCCGAGCACGAACTCTTTCGCGACACGGTGCGAACGTTCCTCGAAAAAGAGGCCGTGCCGTTTCATGGGCAGTGGGAGAAACAGGGCTACATCGACCGCCAACTCTGGAACAAAGCGGGGGAGGCGGGGATGCTCTGTTCGCATCTGCCGGAGGAGTACGGCGGGCTGGGGGCGGACTTTCTCTACAGCGCGGTGGTGATCGAAGAGGTCGGACGCCTTGGCTTGACCGGGATTGGTTTCTCGCTGCATTCGGACATCGTCGCGCCGTACATCCTGCATTACGGTAGCGAAGCGCTGAAGCACAAATACCTGCCGAAACTGGTGTCTGGGGAAATGGTCACGGCGATTGCCATGACCGAACCGGGCGCCGGTTCCGACCTGCAAGGGGTGAAGACCACGGCGGTGCTGGATGGCGACGAGTATGTGATCAACGGCTCGAAAACCTTTATCACCAACGGCTTTCTGGCGGACTTGGTGATCGTCGTCGCCAAGACTGATCCGAAGGCCGGGGCCAAGGGCACGAGTCTGTTCCTGGTGGAGGCCAACACCCCAGGTTTCGCCAAGGGCAAGCGCCTGGAAAAAGTAGGAATGAAGGCCCAGGATACGTCGGAATTGTTCTTCCAGGACGTACGCGTGCCGAAGGAAAACCTCTTGGGCCAGGCCGGAATGGGCTTCGCTTACCTGATGCAGGAATTGCCGCAAGAGCGCCTGACGGTGGCGGTGGGCGGCTTGGCGTCAGCCGAAGCGGCGCTGCAATGGACCCTGGATTACACCCGCGAGCGCAAGGCGTTCGGCAAGGCGATTGCCGACTTCCAGAACACCCGCTTCAAACTGGCGGAGATGGCCACCGAGATTCAGATTGGCCGGGTCTTTGTCGATAAGTGCCTGGAGTTGCACCTGCAGGGCAAGCTCGACGTGCCGACCGCCGCGATGGCGAAGTATTGGGGCACCGACCTGCAATGCAAAGTGCTCGACGAGTGCGTGCAGTTGCATGGCGGTTACGGCTTCATGTGGGAATACCCGGTGGCCCGGGCGTGGGCGGATGCGCGGGTGCAGCGGATTTATGCCGGCACCAATGAGATCATGAAGGAGATTATTGCGCGGTCGCTTTGATTCCAGGTGATGGCTGAAAAGATCGCAGCCTGCGGCAGCACCTACAGGGGATTGGCCTACACCTCGTAGGAGCTGCCGCAGGCTGCGATCTTTTCTCGGGCGCTACAAATTAAGGCGCAGGATTCGGATGATCCTTGTGAATCGCCTCGATCCCTGCCAGCACTTCGTCGGAAAGCTTCAGATCGAAACTCGCAATGTTGCTGTCCAGTTGCTCCAGCGTCGTCGCCCCGATGATGTTGCTGGTCACGAACGGTTGCTGGGTCACGAACGCCAATGCCATCTGCGCCGGGTCCAGACCGTGCTCACGGGCCAGCGCGACGTAACGGCTGCACGCTGCTTCCGACTGGGCGTTGAAATAGCGGCTGAAGCGGCTGTAGAGGCTCAGGCGCCCCTTCGGCGGACGCGCGCCCCCTTCGTACTTGCCCGACAGAAAACCGAACGCCAGGGGCGAATAAGCCAGCAAGCCGCATTGTTCGCGAATGGCGATTTCCGCCAGGCCGACTTCAAAGCTGCGGTTGAGCAGGTTGTAGGGGTTCTGAATCGACACGGCGCGTGGCCAGCCCCGGGCTTCGGCCAGGGCGAGGAAACGCATGGTGCCCCACGGGGTTTCGTTGGACAGGCCGATGTGGCGGATTTTGCCGGCCTTGACCTGTTCGTCCAGCGCTTCGAGGGTGTCTTCGAGCGGCGTGAGGTTGGCTTCGATCTTGTGCTTGTAACCCAACTAGCCGAAGAAATTGGTGCTGCGTTCCGGCCAGTGCAGTTGATAGAGGTCGATGTAGTCGGTCTGCAGGCGCTTGAGGCTGGCGTCTACGGCTTCGGTGATGTGCTGGCGGTTGTGGCGCAGGTTTTTGTCGCGGATGTAGTCGATGGTGTTGCCGGGGCCGGCGATCTTGCTCGCCAGAACCCAGTCGGCGCGGTCACCGCGGCTTTTGAAGTAATTGCCGATGTAGCGCTCTGTGGTGGCGTAGGTTTCGGCTTTCGGCGGCACCGGGTACATTTCGGCAGTGTCGATGAAATTGATCCCGGCGCTTTTGGCCCGTTCAATCTGGGCGAAGGCTTCAGCCTCGCTGTTTTGCTCACCCCAGGTCATGGTTCCGAGGCAGATTGCACTCACGTTCAGATTGGTCCGGCCTAGCTGGCGATAGTCCATCGGGTGCTCCTTGGGCAAAACAATCATAAAAGCAGGTTGAAATATTTTTCGCAATCTGCATAATTGCGCACCTCTTTCTGCAGTGGAAGTGATGCGCCGCCGCCGAAGAATCTTGCCGTTGAACGGACGCGCCGACCCGAGCCCCCGAAAGCGTCTGTATCCGGCTGCCTTTGACTTGTCAAAGTACGCACTATTCAGTAAGATCCGCCGTCTAATTTACAGGGCGGCCCCTGAGGCTATAAAGAATGAAAACTTTTACTGCTAAACCGGAAACAGTACAGCGCGACTGGTTTGTCGTCGACGCTGCAGGTCAGACCCTGGGTCGTCTGGCCACCGAAATCGCGAGCCGTCTGCGTGGCAAGCATAAAGCTGAGTACACTCCTCACGTTGACACCGGCGACTACATCGTCGTTATCAATGCCGAGCAGATTCGTGTAACGGGTGCTAAAACCACCGACAAGATCTACTACTCCCACTCCGGTTTCCCGGGCGGCATCAAGTCGATCAACTTCGAAAAGCTGATCGCTAAAGCCCCTGAGCGCGTGATCGAGACTGCGGTCAAAGGCATGCTGCCTAAGAACCCGCTGGGTCGCGACATGTATCGTAAGCTGAAAGTCTATGCGGGCGCTGTACACCCTCATACTGCTCAGCAGCCCCAAGAACTGAAGTTTTAACGGAATAGTTCATTATGTCGGCGACTCAAAATTACGGCACTGGCCGTCGCAAGACCGCAACCGCACGCGTTTTCCTGCGTCCGGGTACTGGTAACATCTCGATCAACAACCGCACCCTGGAAAATTTCTTCGGCCGCGAAACTGCCCGCATGGTAGTTCGTCAGCCGCTGGAACTGACCGAGACGGTTGAAAAGTTCGACATCTACGTCACCGTTATCGGTGGCGGTGTAAGTGGTCAAGCTGGCGCAATCCGCCACGGCATCACTCGCGCTCTGATGCAGTACGACGAAACCCTGCGTGGCGCTCTGCGCAAAGCTGGCTTCGTTACTCGCGATGCTCGTGAAGTTGAACGTAAGAAAGTTGGTCTGCGTAAAGCGCGTAAGCGTCCGCAGTACTCGAAGCGTTAATTCGCTTCCACGTTCAAAAAGAACGCCCATCTCCTCACGGAGCTGGGCGTTTTTTTATGCGTGCGTTTTCTCAAAGAATTGCTCTGTGACAACTTGCCACAGCCGTAGAGCCCCTATACTACAAGGCTTGGCAGTGGACCCCTTGGGTAATTACCTTGTCAGAATTGGGGCTTTTCATTACCATTCGGCAAAATTTTTATAAGTACATAGTTTTAACTTAGTAGATGCCTGATTTAACAGGCCACAAAGCTGATGGGAGAGGACTGAATGAGCAATGACGGCGTGAATGCAGGCCGGCGTCGCTTCTTGGTAGCAGCCACATCCGTGGTGGGTGCTGCAGGAGCGGTGGGGGCTGCGGTCCCGTTCGTGGGGTCATGGTTTCCCAGTGCCAAGGCGAAAGCCGCAGGTGCACCGGTGAAAGTGAATGTCAGCAAAATCGAGCCAGGCCAGCAGATGATTGCTGAGTGGCGCGGTCAGCCAGTATTCATTGTTCGCCGAACCGCGGAAATCCTGGGGAATCTGAAGAAGATCGAGGGCCAGCTATCTGACCCGACCTCCAAGAACTCGACACAACCGACCTACGTCGATCCAGAAACGCGTTCGATCAAGCCAGAGGTTCTGCTGCTGATCGGTATCTGCACACACCTGGGTTGCTCGCCGACCTTCCGCCCTGAAGTGGCACCTGCTGATCTGGGCAAGGATTGGGTAGGGGGCTATTTCTGCCCTTGCCACGGTTCCCACTACGATCTGGCTGGCCGCGTCTACAAGTCGCAACCTGCGCCTTTGAACCTGCCAGTTCCCCCGCATTCCTATGAGACCGATGAGATTATTGTCATCGGCGTCGATACGGAGAAAGCGTGATGAGCAAGTTCATGGATTGGGTTGATGCACGCTTCCCCGCGACCAAAATGTGGGAAGACCATCTCAGCAAGTACTACGCTCCGAAGAACTTCAACTTCTTCTATTTCTTTGGTTCCCTCGCACTGCTCGTTCTGGTCAACCAGATCGTTACCGGTGTCTGGCTGACCATGAGCTACACCCCGTCGGCCGAGGAAGCGTTTGCCTCCGTCGAATACATCATGCGCGACGTCGAGTACGGCTCGATCCTGCGCCTGCTTCACTCCACTGGCGCTTCGGCGTTCTTCATCGTGGTCTATCTGCATATGTTCCGTGGCTTGCTCTACGGTTCGTACCAGAAGCCGCGTGAGCTGGTGTGGGTCTTCGGCATGCTGATCTACCTGGCGCTGATGGCTGAAGCCTTCATGGGTTACCTGCTGCCGTGGGGCCAGATGTCCTACTGGGGTGCCCAGGTGATCATCTCGCTGTTCGGTGCGATCCCGGTCATCGGCAACGACCTGACCCAGTGGATTCGGGGTGACTACCTGATTTCCGGTATTACCCTGAACCGCTTCTTCGCGTTGCACGTTGTAGCCCTGCCGATCGTGATCCTCGGTCTGGTGGTGTTGCACGTACTGGCGCTGCACGAAGTCGGCTCGAACAACCCGGACGGCGTGGACATCAAGAAGCACAAAGACGAAAACGGTGTACCGCTGGACGGCATTGCCTTCCACCCGTACTACACCGTGAAAGATATCGTCGGCGTGGTGGTGTTTCTGTTCATCTTCTGCTCGATCGTGTTCTTCTTCCCGGAAATGGGTGGATATTTCCTCGAGAAGCCGAACTTTGAAGTGGCCAACGCCTTCAAGACCCCAGAGCACATCGCTCCGGTCTGGTACTTCACACCGTTCTACGCGATCTTGCGGGCGATTCCGGACAAGCTCATGGGCGTTATCGCCATGGGGGCTTCGATTGCACTGCTGTTTGTCCTGCCGTGGCTCGACCGTAGTCCGGTCAAGTCCATGCGCTACAAGGGCTGGCTGAGCAAGATCTGGCTCTGGATATTCTGCATTTCCTTCGTTCTGCTTGGCTGGACGGGTGTGAAGGCTCCGACGCCGACGCTGACATTGATTTCTCAGGTCTGCACCTTCCTGTACTTCGCCTACTTCATTTTGATGCCGTTCTACACCAGGCTCGAGAAGACCAAACCGGTTCCGGAAAGGGTGACTGGCTGATGAAAAAGCTATTTGCTGTATTGATTCTTGCTGCCATGCCAATGTTGTCCTTCGCAGCCGAGCACGGCGGCCCTGAGCTGGAAAAGGTCGACATCGACGTTTCCGATAAAGCGGCGATGCAGGACGGCGCACGGACGTTCGCCAACTACTGCATGGGCTGCCACAGCGCCAAGTTCCAGCGCTATGAGCGCGTTGCCGACGATCTGGATATTCCTCACGATCTGATGCTGAAAAACCTGGTGTTCACCGGCGCCAAGATCGGCGACCACATGAGCATCGGCATGCAGCCCGCAGACGCCAAGACCTGGTTCGGCGCAGCACCGCCGGACCTGACCCTGGTGGCTCGTGTTCGTGGCACTGACTGGCTTTACGGTTACCTGCGTTCGTTCTATGAAGACCCTGCGCGTCCTTGGGGCGTGAACAACAAGGTCTTCCCGAACGTCGGCATGCCTAACGTACTGGCGGGCCTTCAAGGTCGCCAGGTGGTCGGTTGCAAACAGGTTCAAATCGTCGAAGACGGCAAGAAGCAGTATGATCCGCTGACCGGTACGCCGCTGACTCATGAAGCGTGCGATCAGTTGACCATCGTGCCGAAGAGCGGTGCCCTGAATGAAGAGCAGTTCGATGAGAAGGTCAAGAATCTGGTAACCTTCCTCGCTTACTCGGCTAACCCGGTTAAGCTGCAACATCAGCGCATCGGTACCTATGTATTGCTGTACCTGGCGTTCTTCTTCGTATTCGCTTATCTGCTCAAGCGTGAATACTGGAAAGACGTTCATTGATAAAGCTGTAAGCAATTGCTGTTAATCGCGCGCGCCCAGGGGCGTCTCTGAAGGTGTAACGAGTCTGGCGAGCCAGGCGTTACGGGAGGCGTCCTCTGGGCGCGCGCGTTTTTCCGCTTCCGATAATTTCAACAAGCGAGGAGGACCGCCATGGGCGTGACCAATCGGTTGGCCTGTTACTCCGACCCCGCCGACCACTATTCCCACCGAGTACGCATCGTACTTGCAGAGAAGGGTGTCAGCGCAGAGATCATTTATGTGGAAGCTGGTCGTCATCCGCCTAAACTGATCGAAGTGAACCCTTACGGCAGCTTGCCCACCCTGGTCGATCGTGACTTGGCGTTGTGGGAGTCGACCGTGGTGATGGAATATCTGGATGAGCGTTACCCGCACCCGCCTTTACTGCCGGTTTATCCTGTGGCGCGTGCAAACAGCCGTCTGCTGATTCATCGTATTCAGCGTGATTGGTGTGGCCTGGTGGATCTGATCCTGGATTCCCGGTCCAAGGAAGCAGCCCGCGTCGTGGCTCGTAAAGAGCTGCGCGAAAGCCTGACGGGCGTGTCGCCATTGTTTGCCGACAAGCCGTTTTTCCTCAGCGAGGAACAAAGTCTGGTGGATTGCTGCCTATTGCCAATACTCTGGCGATTGCCGATTCTGGGTATTGAACTGCCGCGGCCTGCCAAGCCGCTGCTTGATTATATGGAGCGCTCGTTTGCGCGTGAGGCTTTCCAGGCGAGTCTGTCTGGTGTCGAACGCGATATGCGCTAAGGCTTAAGGAGCCGCTATGAACTCCAGTCGACCTTATCTGGTCCGCGCGCTCTATGAGTGGATTGTGGATAACGATTGCACCCCGCACATGCTGGTCAATTCCGAGTATCCGTCGGTGCAGGTGCCTCAGGGTTTCGCCAGTGACGGACAGATTGTCCTGAACGTATCGCCGGCAGCCGTGCGTCATTTGCACATGGACAACGAAGCGGTCAGCTTCGAAGGGCGCTTTGGTGGCGTGCCACACACCCTGTTCGTGCCTATCGCCTCGATCCTGGGCATTTACGCTCGGGAGAACGGTCAGGGCATGGTCTTCGATCTGGAGTCGCCTATGGAAGACGACGAAGGGATCGGGCCGGATGATGATATTCCTCCACCCGATAGCGAACCGCCGCGTCCCAGCGGTCGACCGAGTTTGAAAGTGGTGAAATAAAAAAAGGCGATCCGAATGGATCGCCTTTTTATTGCTTCACTTTCAAACGTAGGAGCTGTCGAGTGAAACGAGGCTGCGATCTTTTGATGTTGCTCTTCAAAAACAAGATCAAAAGATCGCAGCCTCGTTTCACTCGACAGCTCCTACGGCTCCTGCAGGTAGATGTCAGTCGATGTATTCAAACAGCTTCACGATCTTCTGCACGCCGGAAACGCTCTGCACCAGGTTGGTGGCTTGGGCGGCTTCCTGCTTGGTCAACAGACCCAGCAAATAGACGATGCCATTCTCGGTAACAACCTTGATACGCGAGCCCGGGATGTTCGGGTCGGTGAGCATCTGGGTCTTGATCTTGGACGTCAGCCAAGTGTCGTTCTGGCGAGCAAGGAAGCCGGACGGCGGCAGGATCTGCAGTTCGTTATGAACTGTCTTCACACGCTGGACGGCAGCGGCAGCCTGTTCGGCCTTGGCTTTCAAGTCTGCGCGAGGCGTTTGCCCGGCCAGCAGTACGACGCCGTTGAAGCTGGTGACGACGATGTGCGAATCGTTATCCAGTGCCGGATCGGCCTTGGCAACGTTCACGCCGACCTTGGTGTCGATCAGGGAGTCGTCGATCTTGCTGCCGAAGGTGCGCGTGCCACGGTCATCTTCAATCGGCGCTTCACGGCTGGCGTTAACCACCGAAGTGCAGCCGCTGATGCCGACGAGGCAAAGGGTCAAGGCCAGAAGGCCTAGGCGATTAGGGGTCATTCTTCACTCCCGAACAGTTGGCTGTCGATCAAGTCGCAAAGGCAGTGGATCGCCAGCAGGTGAACTTCCTGAATACGTGCGGTGACATTGGCCGGTACGCGAATCTCGACGTCCTCCGGCAAAAGCAGGGATGCCATGCCGCCGCCATCGCGACCAGTCAATGCTACGACAATCATTTCGCGATCATGTGCGGCCTGGATCGCTTGAATAATGTTCGCCGAGTTGCCGCTGGTGGAAATTGCCAGCAATACATCACCCGGCTGGCCGAGGGCGCGGATCTGTTTGGAGAAAATTTCGTTGTAGCTGTAATCGTTGGCGATCGAGGTGATCGTCGAGCTGTCGGTGGTCAGCGCGATGGCGGGCAGGCTCGGGCGCTCGCGTTCGAAGCGGTTGAGCAGTTCCGACGAGAAGTGCTGCGCATCACCGGCTGAGCCGCCGTTGCCGCAGGAAAGCATTTTGCCCTCGTTGAGCAGGGCGTTGACCATCACCTGGCTGGCTTGCTCGATGTGCGGTGCAAGTACGTCCATCGCCTGTTGCTTGGTGTCGATACTGGCCTGAAAAAGCTGGCGAATTCGGGATTGCATGTCCATCTGTGTGACCTTAATTAGCGCGGCTACTGGGCACATGAATGTGCAGCCCGCAAAGCAAAGAGCAAAAGTGTCGGGTGAAGGTGTCCGGTTCGGGGTGCAAGCGATCAGCTGTCGAAGGCATTCTGCAACCAGTTCAACTGATCAAGGTTGCTGTCGATGGCAACCACGTCGAAACGGCAAGGGGAATTGGCCCAACGCGACTCGCGCTGAAGAAAATACTGCGCGGCGAAAATCAGTTTCTGCCGTTTGCGTTCATCGATGCTGTCGAGCGCGCCACCCCATTGAGTGTTTTTTCGGTAGCGGACTTCAACGAATACTACTGTATCGCCATCAAGCATGACCAGATCAAGCTCGCCGCGTTTACACAACCAGTTCTGCGCCAGCAGGCGCAGACCCTGTTGTTGAAGATGCTCGAGCGCATGGCGCTCGGCATCCTTGCCGCTTTGCTGGCGTGACCTGTCAGGCATTAGCGCGGGGTGTCCGGCAGGCGTTGAACCTGACCGTTGACGAACTGCGCCCATGGCAACTGACGGACTACACGCTGGTTCTGGGTCATGCCGAGGCTGCCCGACTCACCTTCGATGCGGCTGTCCGGCAAGGCCTTGAGCTGGCCCAGGCGCGGCGCCAGGCGATAGGCATCGACACCCATCGCGTAGAGGCGGCCAAGGCTGCCACCGGCCTGTGGCCATTGTGCGGTGACCTGTTTGCGCAGCGGGTCATTGGCATCCAGCAACCACGGGGTTTCGCAGAAGCGCACGCCGTTCATGTCGTTGTACTGGTTGACGTCGCCGCTGGCACTGAACACGTGGGAAGTCGCGTAAACCGGCACGTCACCGGCGTACTGGAAGTTCAGGGTCGGTTTGATCTGTTGCGCCTGTTGCGGGGTGGCCGCCAGGAAGATGAACTCGATGTCCTGACGACGGGAAGGTTGTGCGGCCACTTGCGAGCCAACGGTGCTCTGCAAGGACTTGGCGCGGCCTTCGCTCTGACGCAACTGGAACATGTCGGCAATCTGCTGGGCCAGTTGCACCGGCTGGTCAACGCGTTCGATGGCGACGATGCTGCCACCGTTAGCTTGCCAGTCCTGGCTGAACGCTTTCAGTACACGGTCGCCCCATTCGCCTTTCGGCACCATGGCGGCGGCGCGGTGCAGGCCATCGGCGCGAGCACGACGGGACACTTCACGAGCTTCGTCTTCAGCCGCAAGGCCGAACTGGAACAGTTGCGGCGGACCTTGTTCGCCTTCGCTGTAGTTCAGCGCCAGGGTGGTGATCGGCAATTGCGGGCGAGCGCTGAGCTGCTTGACCAGCGGCTTCTCCAGCGGACCAACGACCAGTTGCACGCCATCGGCCTGGGCCTTGCGATAGAACTCGTCCATCGAGGTCAGTTTCGAGGTGTCATAAAACACGATGGCTGGCGGCTTCTGCCCGGCTTGTTGCGCCTGGTAGTGTGCGGCCATGAAGCCTTCGCGCAGGGCCTTGCTGACGGCGGCCAGCGGGCTGTCGGGGGCTTGAGGCAGCAGCAGGGCGATTTTGCTCAGGGGCTGGCTCGCCAGTTCCTTGAGTTTGGTCAGTGGCAGCGGCAATTGCAGTGCGGCCGGGTGCTTTGGATTCTGCGCGCGCCAGTTGTCGATCGCAGCTTGCTGCTGTTCCAGGGTGCCGGCGGTTTTCACGGCCAGGGCCAGGCCCATCCAGCCGCCGAGGTCGTCGGTGGTGGTCGGCTGCAATTGATCGGTAGGCAGGGAGGCGATCAGGGTCCAGATCGCTTCGTGGTTCTTGCTTGCAGCTTCGCCTTCAAGCATTGGCGCAATAAAGATGCGCTCGCGTGCGGCGGCCAGGGTCTGGCCGTCGGCTTCAAGAGCGCGGGCATGAACGGTGCCGGTGCGTACTTGTTGTTCGACCGGCAATTCGCCCAGGCGTTGCAGGCTCGGGTGGCTCAGGGCCGTCAGCGCCGCTTTGGGCTGGTTGCGCACCATGGCCAGTTCCGCCGCCAGCGTACTGGCGAAGACCTGTTGGCCAGGCTTGAGTTGTTCCATCGGCACTTGTTGCAGGATTTGCGCGGACTGGCCGGCATTGCCCTGACGGTAGGCCAGATCCGCCGCGCTCAAGCGCAGCAAGGCTGCCTTGTCCGGGGTTTTGCTCTGGGCGGCCTGTTCGAGCAGTTGCTCGATACTGGCATCCGGGGTCCGTGGAAGTTCGCCAAGGCTGGAGGAGGGCGAGCTGGCGCAAGCCGCCAGCAAGGCAGCGAGGCAGAGGGCAGTGAACAGCCGCAGGCAAGCGATCATGTAGTGTTCCTGATACTCGATCAAATTAGCGTGGAATTGTACCCAAGCACTGGCCGGGGCGCGATGTTACTGGCGTGAAACTGTCGATTTAGCTCGTGTAAATGTTGCAGCACTGCACAAAAGGCCGAAAAACCAAGGGCGGGTAGGGCGTATCGCGAATGCATCTACGCGCTACAATGGCGACTTTTACCGATCATGAGGTGTGCGCTTTGACTGCTCCAGGTGCTTTGAATTCCGCTGCTGGCTCGCTTTATGTGGTGGCGACGCCCATCGGCAACCTGGACGACATCAGTGCCCGTGCGCTGAAAATCCTGCGCGAGGTGGCGTTGATTGCCGCCGAAGACACTCGGCACTCTCAGCGCTTGATGCAGCACTTCGGCATTCCGACGCCGCTTGCCGCTTGCCATGAACACAACGAACGGGATGAAGGTAGCCGCTTTATCACGCGTCTGCTGGCCGGCGACGATGTGGCGTTGATTTCCGATGCCGGTACGCCGCTGATTTCCGATCCGGGCTATCACCTGGTGCGCCAGGCGCGCGCGGCGGGGATCAACGTGGTGCCGGTGCCGGGGGCGTGTGCCTTGATCGCTGCGCTCTCGGCGGCGGGCCTGCCATCGGATCGCTTCATCTTCGAGGGCTTCTTGCCGGCCAAGGCTGTGGGGCGTCGGGCGCGTCTGGAGCTGGTCAAGGAAGAACCGCGCACGCTGATTTTCTACGAGGCCCCGCATCGCATTCTTGAATGCCTGCAAGACATGGAGCTGGTGTTCGGCGGCGAGCGCCCTGCGTTGCTGGCCCGCGAGATCACCAAAACTTTTGAAACCCTCAAGGGTTTGCCGCTCGCCGAGTTGCGCGAATTTGTCGAGTCCGACAGTAATCAGCAGCGCGGCGAGTGCGTGGTGCTGGTGGCCGGTTGGTCGGCGCCGGAGGCGGAAGACGCGGTCAGCAGCGAAGCCATGCGCATCCTCAACCTGTTGCTCGAAGAAATGCCGCTCAAACGCGCCGCCGCCCTGGCCGCGCAAATTACCGGCGAGCGCAAGAATGTGCTCTACCAAGTTGCTCTGGATCAGCAGAAGGGCGAATGAAAACCCGACGCGCAGGAGCGGCCAACGGCGTTTAGCGCTTGTTCTTCGGCCGCTCTGCCGTTAACCTTCGCGCCGGAGAGTCGATTGGACAGTCGCTGCCCTCTATGAAAATTAGGGGGGGGAGGAAAGTCCGGGCTCCATAGGGCGAAGTGCCAGGTAATGCCTGGGAGGCGTGAGCCTACGGAAAGTGCCACAGAAAATAACCGCCTAAGCGCTTCGGCGCCGGTAAGGGTGAAAAGGTGCGGTAAGAGCGCACCGCACGTCTGGCAACAGTTCGTGGCTAGGTAAACCCCACTTGGAGCAAGACCAAATAGGGTCCCAAGGCGTGGCCCGCGCTGGGACCGGGTAGGTTGCTAAAGATGTCCAGTGATGGCCATCGTAGACGAATGACTGTTCAAGACAGAACCCGGCTTACAGATCGACTCTCCACCTTTTTCTCTCCCTGCTTGAATGATTGAGCAGGGCATCGGTAGTAGCAAATTCCCTCTTCACGTAATACGGGTGGAGGGTTTTGGTGATATCGATTAGCCTGCTTTGGCAGGCATAGAAGGACCTCCCCGTGACATCGATTTCCCTCCTTACATAAACACCAGCAGACCCCCTCTTCTAATACCGAAAAAATCTTACTCTTAACAAATTACTTTAACTTTCGAACGCAGCTGTCCGTGCTGATTCAAGTTATTGGGCGAAAACCCACGCCAGATTCTCGTTACCCCTCCTGTTGTGCTCCTAAATCTCCGTTCTGTAAGGCTTTTCCTTTAATCCGCGCCTTGACGGTGCGGTAGGGGCATTCCTATAGTGTGCGCAAGTGGCGGAAAGTGGCATGAAGTGGGTTTTTTGAGCTCAAAACGCTAAAAATTGGAGAAACGCTGACGTGTTTCGCGGAGCTAACGCTATCAGTCTCGATGCAAAGGGCCGTCTCGCTATGCCGAGCCGGTACCGTGACGAGTTGGTTTCGCGTAGTTCCGGTCAGCTAATCGTCACCATCGATGCCGTTGATCCATGTTTGTGTGTTTATCCCCTCGATGAGTGGGAAATTATTGAAACCAAACTGCGCGCACTGCCTTCGCTTCGCGAAGAGAACCGCCGCCTGCAACGTTTACTGATTGGTAATGCCGTCGACCTCGAGCTCGATGGCAGTGGTCGTTTTCTGGTTCCGCCGCGTCTGCGCGAATATGCCAAGTTGGATAAGCGCGCAATGTTGGTAGGCCAACTGAACAAGTTCCAATTATGGGACGAGGATGCCTGGGATGCGGTTTCTGCCGCTGACCTGGCTGCTATTCAACAACCGGGCGCCATGCCTGATGAACTGCGTGATTTGATCTTGTGACTATTGATAGCGGCTTTAACCACATCACCGTACTGCTTGACGAAGCCGTGGAGGCTCTCGCCGTACGTCCTGATGGCTGCTATCTGGACGGCACGTTCGGACGCGGCGGACACAGTCGGTTGATCCTCAGCCAGCTCGGTCCCGATGGTCGGTTGCTTGGATTCGATAAAGATCCTCAAGCGATTGCCACCGGGCAAACGCTAGCGGCCGAAGACGGCCGCTTTGTCGTTGTGCAGCGCAGCTTTGCCGAGCTCGGTTCGGAAGTCGCCGAGCGCGGTCTGGCCGGCAAGGTCAGCGGCGTTTTGCTCGACCTGGGCGTCTCCTCGCCCCAGCTCGACGACCCTGAGCGCGGCTTCAGTTTCCTCAACGATGGTCCGCTGGACATGCGCATGGACCCGTCTCGCGGGATCAGCGCCGCAGAATTCGTCAACAGCGCGCCGGTGGAAGAAATCGCCCGGGTGTTCAAGGAGTACGGCGAAGAGCGTTTCTCCGGCCGCATGGCCCGTGCCGTGGCCGAGCGTCGCGACATCAAGCCGTTCGAGCGCACTGCTGACCTGGCCGAAGTCCTGAAAGTCGCCAACCCTGCCTGGGAAAAGGGCAAGAACCCGGCTACTCGCGCGTTCCAGGGCCTGCGTATTCACGTCAACAACGAACTGGGCGATCTGGAGGCCGGCCTCGAAGCCGCACTGGAATCCCTGGAGATCGGCGGTCGTCTGGTCGTGATCAGCTTCCATTCCCTGGAAGACCGCATCGTCAAACTGTTCATGCGCAAACTGGTAAAAGGTGAAGCCGACAACCTGCCGCGCAATCTGCCGGTGCGCCACGTCGCCTTCGAACCGAAAATCAAAGTCCATGGCAAAGCGCAGTCCGCCTCCGAGGCCGAACTCAAAGCCAACCCACGTTCCCGGAGCGCCATCATGCGCGTCGCGGAGAAGCTGCGGTGAGCAAGCTTTTCGCCAAGCCCCTGCCCGGCGGAAGCTTTTTCATGATGCTGCTGTTTGTGGGCGTGCTCGTGTCGGCCATCGGCGTGTCGTATAGCGCCCATTGGAACCGTCAATTGCTGAACTCGCTGTACAACGAACTGAGCGTGCGCGACAAGGCGCAGGCGGAGTGGGGCCGGTTGATTCTCGAGCAGAGCACCTGGACCGCCCACAGCCGTATCGAAGTGCTGGCCACCGAACAACTGAAGATGCGCATCCCGGGCGCCGCTGAAGTACGGATGGTGGCGCCATGATGAAACTCGAAGGCGCACTGTTTCCTTGGCGGTTCCGCGTGGTGCTGGGTTTGCTCGGTGTCATGGTGGCTGCGATCTGCTGGCGCATCATCGACCTGCAAGTGGTTGACCGTGACTTCCTCAAAGGTCAGGGCGACGCGCGCAGTGTTCGTCACATTCCTATTCCGGCTCACCGTGGTCTGATCACCGACCGTAACGGCGAGCCATTGGCCGTGAGTACTCCGGTCACTACCCTATGGGCCAACGCCAAGGAAATGCAACTGGCCAAAGAGAAGTGGCCAGCACTCGCAGCGGCGCTGGGGCAAGACCCGAAAGCCCTGGCCGAGCGTCTTGAGGCCCAGGCCAACAAAGAGTTCATTTATCTGGTGCGCGGGTTGACCCCCGAGCAGGGCCAGTCGGTGCTCGACCTGAAAGTGCCCGGTGTCTACGGCATCGAAGAGTTCCGCCGTTTCTACCCGGCCGGCGAAGTCACCGCGCACATGGTCGGTTTTACCGACATTGACGATCACGGGCGCGAAGGCGTCGAGCTGGCCTACGACGAATGGCTGGCCGGGGTCGCCGGCAAGCGACAGGTCATCAAGGATCGGCGCGGCAGACTGATCAAGGATGTCCAGGTCACCAAAAACGCCAAGGCCGGAAAGCCCTTGGCGTTGTCCATTGACCTGCGCCTGCAATACCTGGCCAACCGTGAACTGCGTAACGCGATCATTGAGAACGGCGCCAAGGCCGGCAGCCTGGTGATCATGGACGTGAAGAGCGGCGAGATCCTCGCTATGGTCAACCAGCCGACCTACAACCCGAACAACCGTCGCAACCTGCAACCGGCGATGATGCGTAACCGCGCGATGATCGACGTGTTCGAACCCGGTTCGACCATGAAAGCGATCTCCATGAGTGCGGCCCTGGAAACCGGGCGCTGGAAGCCGAGCGATACCGTCGAGGTGTACCCGGGCAGTTTGCAGATTGGTAAATACACCATCAAGGACGTCTCGAAGACCGAAGGCCCGGTGCTCGACCTGACCGGCATCCTGATCAACTCCAGTAACGTCGGCATGAGTAAGGTCGCCTTCGACATTGGCGGCGAAACCATTTTCCGTCTGGCGCAGAAAGTCGGCCTCGGCCAGGACACCGGCCTGGGCTTCCCGGGCGAGCGCGTTGGCAACCTGCCGAACTACCGCGAATGGCGCAAGGCTGAAACCGCCACGCTGTCCTACGGCTACGGTATTTCGGTGACGGCGATCCAGTTGGTTCACGCCTTCTCGGCACTGGCCAACAACGGTCGTATCGCACCGCTGACCCTGATCAAAACCGACAAGCCACCGCAGACCACCCAGGTGATCCCGGAAAACGTCGCCAAAACCATGCAAGGCATGCTGACCCAGGTGATCGAGGCCCCGCGCGGTGTATTCCGTGCGCAGGTGCCGGCGTATCACGTGGCCGGCAAGTCGGGTACTGCACGTAAGACGTCGGTGGGCTCCAAAGGCTACGCCGAGAACTCCTACCGTTCGCTGTTCGCCGGCTTCGGCCCGATGAGCGATCCGCGTTTTGCCATCGTGGTGGTGATCGATGAGCCGAGCAAGGCCGGTTACTTCGGCGGCCTGGTCTCGGCACCGGTGTTCAGCAAAGTGATGTCCGGGACCTTGCGTCTGATGAACATCACCCCGGACAACCTGCCACCGACCCAACAAGCTAATGCAACCCCGGTCGTTCCGCTGAAAGCCAATGGAGGGCGCGGCTGATGTCTCTGAGTCTGAACAAGATTTTCGCCCATGCCGGTCGTGATCTGTTGATCCGCGAACTGACCCTGGACAGCCGTAATGTCCGGGCTGGCGATTTGTTCCTTGCTGTTCCTGGCGGCAAATTCGACGGTCGCGCGCACATTGCCGACGCGTTGCAGCGCGGCGCGGCGGCCGTGGCTTATGAAGTCGATGGCGCCACCGTGCTGCCGATCACCGATGCACCTTTGATTCCGGTCAAAGGCCTGGCAGCGCAGCTGTCGGACATCGCCGGGCGCTTCTATGGCGACCCGAGCCGTCACCTGAACCTCGTGGGCGTGACCGGCACCAACGGCAAAACCAGCGTGACCCAATTGGTCGCCCAGGCCCTTGACCTGCTCGGCCAGCATTGCGGCATCGTCGGCACCCTGGGCACCGGTTTCTACGGCGCGCTGGAAAGCGGCCTGCACACCACGCCGAACCCGATTGCCGTGCAAGCAACCCTTGCCGACCTGAAGAAGGCCGGCGCCAAAGCCGTGGCCATGGAAGTGTCTTCCCATGGCCTGGATCAGGGCCGTGTGACCGCATTGGCGTTCGATGTGGCGGTGCTGACCAACCTGTCCCGGGATCATCTGGACTACCACGGCACCATGCAGGCCTACGGCGAAGCCAAGGCCAAGCTGTTTGCCTGGAATGATTTGAAATGCCGGGTGATCAATCTCGACGACGAATTTGGCCGCGAACTCGCTGCTGATAAACGTGAGTCGCGCTTGATCACCTACAGCCTGGAAGATTCCAGTGCCTACCTTTATTGCCGTGAAGCGCAGTTCGATGACGAAGGCGTGCGCGCCACATTGGTCACGCCGCAGGGCGAGCACCATTTGCGCAGCACCTTGCTCGGTCGTTTTAACCTGAGCAACGTACTGGCTGCCGTCGGTGCCTTGCTCGGCCTCGACTATGCGCTGGACGAAATCCTCAAGGTCCTGCCGAAACTCGAAGGCCCGGCCGGCCGCATGCAGCGCCTCGGTGGCGGGACTCAACCGCTGGTGGTGGTCGATTACGCCCACACCCCGGATGCCTTGGAAAAAGTCTTGCTGGCCCTGCGTCCACACGCCAAGGGTCGGTTGCTGTGCCTGTTCGGTTGTGGCGGTGATCGCGATCGCGGCAAGCGTCCGCTGATGGCCGAAGTGGTCGAGCGTCTGGCCGATGGCGTACTCGTCACCGACGACAACCCGCGTACCGAAGACCCCTCGGTGATTTTCGATGACATCCGCGCCGGTTTCGCGGCTGTGGATAAAGTCACCTTCGTCGCTGGCCGTGGTCAGGCGATTGCCCAACTGATTGCCAGTGCGACCGCCGATGATGTGATTGTCCTGGCCGGTAAAGGTCACGAGGACTATCAGGAAATCAACGGTGAGCGCCACGCCTTCTCCGATCTGGTCGAGGCCGATCACGCCTTGACCGCTTGGGAGGTGGCCCATGCTTAAAGCGTTGAAGCTCAGCGAATTGACCGGCGCGTTGAATGCTCGGCTAGTGGCGGCTGACGCCAGTTTCGACGGTGTCAGCATCGACAGCCGTGCGATCAAACCCGGCCAACTGTTTATTGCCCTGACCGGTCCGCGCTTCGATGGTCATGACTACCTGAATGACGTTGCCGGTAAAGGCGCCGTGGCCGCATTGGTCGAGCGCGAAGTCGCCGACAGCACGCTGCCGCAATTGCTGGTCAAGGACACCCGTCAGGCCCTCGGTCAACTGGGTGCGCTGAACCGTGCGGCTTATACCGGCCCGGTCGCGGCAGTCACCGGTTCCAGCGGCAAGACCACGGTCAAGGAAATGCTCGCGAGCATTCTGCGCACTCGCGGTCCGGTACTGGCGACCCGTGGCAACCTGAACAACGACCTCGGCGCGCCGCTGACCCTGCTCGAGCTGGCACCGGAACACACCGCCGCCGTGATCGAACTCGGTGCTTCGCGCCTTGGCGAAATTGCCTACACCGTGGCGATGACCAAGCCCCACGTAGCCATCCTCAACAACGCCGGGACCGCTCACGTGGGCGAGTTCGGCGGGCCGGACAAAATCGTTGAAGCCAAGGGCGAGATTATTGAAGGGCTGGCGGCCGATGGTATTGCCGTGCTCAATCTCGACGACAAGGCATTCGGCATCTGGAAGACCCGCGCTGCCGGTCGCAAAGTGCTGACCTTCGCGCTGAACAACCCAAGCGCCGACTTCTATGCCAGCGACCTGAGCCGCGATGCCCGCGGTTGCCCGGCGTTCAACCTGCACAGTCCTGAAGGTGTGGAGCGGGTTCAACTGAACCTGCTCGGCACCCATAACGTCGCCAATGCCATGGCCGCCGCCGCTGCCGCACATGCCTTGGGCGTGTCGCTGTTCGGCATCGCCACGGGCCTGGGCGCGGTGCAACCGGTCAAGGGCCGTACCGTCGCGCAACTGGCGACCAACGGCATGCGCGTGATTGATGACACTTACAACGCGAACCCCACCTCGATGTGCGCCGCCGTTGATATACTCGCCGGCTTTTCCGGCCGCACCGTTCTGGTGCTCGGGGATATCGGCGAGTTGGGCGACTGGGCGGAGCAGGGGCACCGCGACGTGGGCGAGTACGCCCGGGGCAAGGTATCTGCGCTTTACGCAGTCGGGCCAATGATGGCTCATGCAGTGAACGCATTCGGTCCGCAGGCCCGCCACTTCGGCACTCAGGCTGAGCTGATCGAAGCGCTGGGCGCCGAGCAAGACACAAACACCACTATTTTGATCAAGGGCTCGCGCAGCGCTGCGATGGAAAACATCGTCGCCGCTTTGTGCGGGTCCAGTCTGGAGAAACATTAATGCTGCTGCTGCTAGCGGAGTATCTGCAACAGTTCTACAAAGGCTTCGCGGTCTTTCAGTACCTGACCCTGCGCGGGATTCTCGGTGTGCTGACCGCGCTGGTTTTGTCGCTGTGCTATGGCCCGTGGATGATCCGCACTTTGCAGAACCGTCAGATCGGCCAGTCCGTTCGCAATGACGGTCCACAATCGCACCTGTCCAAATCCGGCACCCCGACCATGGGCGGCGCGCTGATCCTGTCGTCCATCGGTGTCAGCACGTTGCTCTGGGCTGACCTGAGTAACCGTTACGTCTGGACCGTGTTGCTGGTGACCTTGCTGTTCGGCGCCATCGGCTGGGTCGACGACTACCGCAAAGTCATCGAGAAAAACTCCCGTGGCTTGCCGAGCCGCTGGAAGTATTTCTGGCAGTCGGTGTTTGGCCTGGGCGCGGCGCTCTTCCTTTATATGACCGCGACCACTCCGGTGGAAACCACCCTGATCCTGCCGATGCTCAAGGACTACAGCATTCCGCTGGGCGCAGGCTTCGTTGTCCTGACTTATTTCGTGATTGTCGGCTCGAGCAACGCGGTCAACCTGACTGACGGCCTCGACGGCCTGGCGATCATGCCGACCGTGATGGTCGGCGGTGGTCTGGGGATCTTCTGCTACCTGTCCGGTAACGTGAAATTCGCTGAATACCTGCTGATCCCTTATGTGCCGGGCGCGGGCGAGCTGATCGTGTTCTGCGGCGCGTTGATCGGTGCGGGCCTGGGCTTCCTCTGGTTCAACACCTATCCGGCCCAGGTTTTCATGGGCGACGTCGGTGCGCTGGCGTTGGGCGCCGCGTTGGGCACCATCGCGGTGATCGTCCGTCAGGAAATTGTCCTGTTCATCATGGGCGGTGTGTTCGTGATGGAAACCCTGTCGGTGGTCATCCAGGTGGCCTCCTTCAAAATGACCGGGCGCCGCGTATTCCGCATGGCGCCGATTCACCACCACTTTGAACTCAAGGGCTGGCCCGAGCCGCGCGTGATTGTCCGTTTCTGGATCATCACCGTGATTCTCGTACTGGTCGGCCTTGCCACCCTGAAGCTGAGGTAGAACGAGTGTCTCTGATCGCTTCTGACCACTTCCGCATCGTTGTCGGCCTCGGCAAGAGCGGCATGTCCCTGGTTCGCTTCCTGGCGAACCGGGGCACGTCGTTTGCCGTGGCCGATACGCGGGAAAATCCACCGGAACTGGCCACGCTCAAGCGTGACTATCCGCACGTGGAAGTGCGTTGTGGCGAGCTGGACGTCGAGTTCCTGTGCCGTGCCGACGAGCTCTACGTGAGCCCCGGCCTGGCGCTGGCGACCCCGGCCCTGCAAGCGGCGGCGGCTCGTGGCGTGAAGTTGTCCGGCGACATCGAGCTGTTCGCGCGTAACGCGAAGGCGCCGATTGTGGCGATCAGCGGTTCCAATGCGAAAAGCACCGTCACCACCCTGGTTGGCGAGATGGCTGCTGCGGCGGGCAAGCGTGTGGCGGTCGGCGGCAACCTCGGTACGCCGGCGCTGGACCTGCTCAGCGATGACGTCGAGCTGTACGTGATGGAACTGTCGAGCTTCCAGCTCGAAACCACCGATCACCTCGGCGCCGAAGTGGCGACCGTGCTCAACGTCAGCGAAGACCACATGGACCGCTACAGCGGCCTGCCGGCGTATCACCTGGCCAAGCACCGGATCTTCCGTGGGGCCAAGCAGTTTGTGGTCAACCGCCAGGACGCCCTGAGCCGTCCGTTGATCGGCGAGGGCCAGCCTTGCTGGACCTTCGGTTTGAGCAAACCCGATTTCAAGGCATTCGGTATCCGCGAAGAAGACGGCGAGAAGTACCTGGCCTTCGAATTCCAGAACCTGATGCCGGTGCGCGAATTGAAGATTCGTGGCGCCCATAACCAGTCCAATGCTTTGGCGGCACTGGCCCTGGGCCACGCCGTGGGCCTGCCGTTCGACGCCATGCTGTCGAGCCTGCGTACTTTCGCCGGGCTTGAGCATCGTTGCCAATGGGTCCGTGACCTGGATGGCGTGGGCTACTACAACGATTCCAAAGCCACCAATGTCGGGGCCGCGCTGGCGGCCATCGAAGGCCTGGGCGCGGACATCGACGGCAAGGTCGTGTTGATCGCCGGTGGCGACGGCAAGGGTGCCGAATTCAAGGATCTGCGTGATCCGGTGGCGGCCAACTGCCGCGCCGTCATTTTGATGGGCCGCGATTCCGACAAGATCGGCGAGGCCATTGGCGACGCCGTGCCGCTGATTCGCGTCGGTTCGCTGGTCGAAGCGGTAGAACAATGCCGCGCCGTTGCGAAACCGGGCGATGTGGTGCTGTTGTCGCCGGCCTGCGCCAGTTTCGACATGTTCAAAAATTACGAAGACCGTGGTCACCAGTTCGTCCGCGCTGTGGAGGATCTGGCATGAGCCTGCGAAATATCATCAAGCCGTATCCATCGCCGATCATCACCGGGCGCGGTATCGACCTCGATTTCCCGATGCTCGCCGGTTGCCTGGCCTTGATCGGTCTCGGGCTGGTGATGATCGCGTCGGCCTCCACCGAAGTGGCGGCGGCGCAGTCGGGCAGCGCCCTGTATTACATGATTCGCCACTTGATCTACATCCTGCTGGGCCTGGGTGCCTGCATCGTCACCATGATGATTCCGATCGCCACGTGGCAACGCCTGGGTTGGCTGATGCTGATTGGTGCGTTCGGTTTGCTGGTGATGGTGATCGTCCCCGGCATCGGCCGAGAAGTGAACGGTTCGATGCGCTGGATCGGTTTCAGCTTCTTTAACGTGCAGCCGTCCGAGATCGCCAAGGTGTTCGTGGTGATCTACCTCGCCGGTTATCTGGTGCGGCGCCAGAAAGAAGTGCGCGAGAGCTGGATGGGCTTCTTCAAGCCGTTCATCGTGCTGCTGCCGATGGCGGGCCTGTTGCTGATGGAGCCGGACTTTGGTGCCACGGTCGTCATGATGGGCGCGGCGGCGGCGATGCTGTTCCTCGGGGGCGTGGGGCTGTTCCGGTTCTCCTTGATGGTGGTGCTGGCGGTGGCGGCGGTGGTGTTGCTGATTCAGGTGCAGCCGTATCGGATGGCGCGTTTGACCAACTTCGCTGACCCGTGGGCTGACCAGTTCGGTGCCGGTTATCAGTTGTCCCAAGCCTTGATCGCGTTCGGTCGCGGCGAATGGCTGGGCGTTGGCCTGGGCAACAGCGTGCAGAAGCAGTTCTACCTGCCGGAAGCTCACACCGACTTCGTGTTCTCGGTCCTGGCCGAAGAACTGGGCGCGGTGGGTTCGCTGTGCACCGTCGCGCTGTTCGTCTTTGTGTGTATTCGCGGCATGTACATCGGTTTGTGGGCAGAGAAGGCCAAGCAGTTCTTTGCCGCGTATGTGGCTTACGGCTTGTCGTTCCTGTGGATTGGTCAGTTCCTGATCAATATCGGGGTGAACGTCGGCCTGCTGCCGACCAAGGGCCTGACCCTGCCGTTCCTCAGTTATGGCGGTAGTTCGTTGGTGATTTGCTGTGCCTGTCTCGGGTTGTTGCTGCGCATCGAGTGGGAGAGCCGGACTCACCTGGGCAGTGAAGAGATGGAGTTCCAGGAAAGTGACTTCGCTGAGGAGCCACCCCATGGGCGCTAACGTATTGATCATGGCGGGCGGCACCGGTGGGCACGTGTTCCCGGCACTGGCCTGCGCGCGCGAGTTCCAGGCCCGGGGTTACACCGTGCATTGGCTCGGCACCCCGCGCGGCATCGAGAACGACCTGGTCCCGGCCGCTGGCCTGGAACTGCATCGCATCAATGCCAGCGGTTTGCGCGGCAAGGGCAAGCTGTCGCTGCTCAAGGCGCCGTTCATGTTGCTCAAGTCGATCTGGCAGGCGCGGGCGATCATTCGCCGGTTGCGTCCAGTGTGCGTAGTTGGCTTCGGTGGTTATGTGACCGGTCCTGGTGGCGTCGCTGCCAAATTGTCCGGCGTGCCGGTCATCGTTCACGAACAGAACGCCGTCGCCGGTACCGCCAATCGGTTGCTGATGCCGTTGGCCGCCCGAGTCTGTGAAGCGTTCCCCGACACCTTTACCCTGTCGGACAGCCGTCGGACCACCGGTAACCCGGTGCGCACCGAGCTGTTCCTCGAAACACCGCGCCCGGCCCTGGCCGGTCGCAAGGCGCGTTTGCTGATCCTGGGCGGAAGCCTGGGCGCAGAACCGTTGAACAAGTTGCTGCCTGAAGCCCTGTCGCAAGTCGCCGTCGACCTGCGCCCGGAGGTGTTTCATCAGGCCGGCAAAAACCACGATGAAGTGACTGCGCAGCGCTATCGCGAGGCTGGCGTCGAGGCGCAAGTGCAGCCTTTCATCAAAGACATGGCCCAAGCCTATGGCTGGGCCGACCTGGTGGTGTGCCGTGCAGGTGCATTGACCATCAGTGAACTGGCCGCCGCCGGTCTGCCCTCGATGCTGGTGCCTTTGCCCCACGCGATCGACGATCACCAGACCCGTAACGCCGAATATTTGGCCCGTGAAGGCGCTGCCTTCCTGATGCCGCAAAGAACGACTGGCGCCGCAGATCTTGCCGCACGCCTGACAGAGGTCCTGATGCAACCGCAACGACTCAATGACATGGCCAACGCGGCCCGCCGACTGGCGAAACCCGATGCTACCCGTAACGTCGTCGACACCTGCCTGGAGGTGGCCCATGGTTGAGAATCAGAAAGCCATGCCGCAACCGGAGATGCGCCGCATCCGCAAAATCCACTTCGTCGGTATCGGCGGCGTGGGCATGTGCGGCATTGCTGAAGTGTTGTTGAACCTGGGCTATGACGTGTCCGGTTCCGACCTCAAGGCTTCGCCGGTGACCGAGCGCCTGGAATCCTTCGGCGCGCACATTTTCATCGGCCACCGCGCCGAAAACGCGGCGGCCGCCGACGTGCTGGTGGTGTCGAGTGCCGTGAACACCTCCAACCCGGAAGTCGCCACTGCCCTGGAACGCCGGATTCCGGTCGTACCGCGCGCCGAAATGCTCGCCGAGCTGATGCGCTACCGCCATGGCATCGCCGTCGCCGGTACCCACGGCAAAACCACTACCACCAGCCTGATCGCTTCGGTGTTCGCGGCCGGTGGCCTGGACCCGACGTTCGTCATCGGTGGCCGTCTGAATGCCGCGGGCACCAATGCCCAGCTCGGCACCAGCCGTTACCTGATCGCCGAAGCCGACGAAAGCGATGCGAGCTTCCTGCACTTGCAACCGCTGGTGGCCGTGGTCACCAACATCGACGCCGATCACATGGCGACCTACGACGGCGACTTCAACAAACTGAAGAAAACCTTCGTCGAGTTCCTGCACAACCTGCCGTTCTACGGTTTGGCGGTGGTGTGCCTGGACGATCCGGTGGTGCGTGAAATCCTGCCCCTGGTCAAACGCCCGACGGTCACCTACGGCTTTGGCGACGACTGCGACGTGCGCGCGATCAATGTGCGCCAGCAAGGCATGCAGACCTTCTTCACCGTGCTGCGCCCTGACCGCGAGCCGCTGGATGTCTCGGTCAACATGCCGGGCAACCACAACGTATTGAACGCCCTGGCGACCATCTGCATTGCCTCCGACGAAGGCGTCAGCGATGAAGCCATCGTTCAGGGCCTGTCCGGGTTCCAGGGTGTCGGCCGACGCTTCCAGGTCTACGGCGAACTGCCGGTCGAGGGCGGCAACGTGATGCTGGTGGACGACTACGGTCACCACCCGACCGAAGTCGCCGCCGTGATCAAAGCCGTGCGCGGTGGCTGGCCGGAGCGTCGTCTGGTGATGGTTTACCAGCCGCACCGTTACAGCCGCACACGAGACCTGTACGACGATTTCGTCAATGTACTGGCCGACGCCAACGTCCTGCTGCTGATGGAAGTCTATCCGGCCGGTGAAGAACCGATCCCGGGCGCCGACAGCCGCAAGCTGTGCAACAGCATCCGTCAGCGCGGTCAGTTGGACCCGATCTACATCGAGCGCGGTGTTGACCTGGCGCCGATCGTCAAGCCGCTGCTGCGTGCCGGCGACATCCTGCTGTGCCAGGGCGCCGGTGATATCGGCGGTCTCGCACCGAAACTGTTGAACAGTCCGTTGTTCGCCGGTGCCGTTGCTGCACCGGCTGTGGGGAAATTGAAATGACTGCTGCCTACGCCAACCTCGTCTCCACGATCGCGCCGAAAGACTTCGGTCGGGTCGCCGTGCTGTTCGGTGGCAAAAGTGCCGAGCGTGAGGTTTCGCTGAAATCGGGTAATGCCGTTCTCGCGGCGCTGCAAAGCGCGGGTGTGGATGCGTTCGGCCTCGACGTCGGCGATGACCTGTTGCAGCGTCTGCTCAACGAAAAAATTGATCGCGCCTTCATCATTCTCCACGGTCGTGGCGGTGAAGACGGCAGCATGCAGGGCCTGCTCGAATGCCTGGGCATTCCGTACACCGGCAGCGGCATTCTTGCCTCGGCACTGGCCATGGACAAGCTGCGCACCAAGCAGGTCTGGCACAGCCTCGGGATTCCGACGCCACGCCACGCGGTACTGAGTTCGGAGGCCGATTGTATTTCGGCGGCCACGGAACTGGGCTTCCCTTTGATCGTCAAACCGGCCCATGAAGGTTCAAGTATCGGTATGGCCAAAGTGAGTTCCACGTCCGAGTTGATCGACGCCTGGAAAGCGGCCGCTACCTACGATTCGCAAGTGTTGGTGGAGCAATGGATTCAAGGTCCGGAGTTCACCATCGCCACCCTGCGTGACCAGGTGTTGCCACCGATTGCCCTGGGCACGACGCACAGCTTCTACGACTACGACGCCAAGTACGTGGCCAATGACACCCAGTACCGCATTCCGTGTGGCCTGGACAGCACCAAGGAAAAAGAACTGATGGACCTCACGGCGAAAGCCTGTGAGGCGCTGGGTATCGCCGGTTGGGGCAGGGCAGACGTGATGCAGGACGCCGACGGGCAGTTCTGGTTCCTGGAAGTCAACACCGCACCGGGCATGACCGATCACAGCCTGGTGCCGATGGCGGCCCGTGCTGCCGGTCTGGATTTCCAGCAACTGGTACTGGCGATTCTGGCCGCCAGCATTGCCGGCAATAACGAGCCGCGAGGTTAAGACCATGCAAGGCGCACAGCTGAGACATCAGCCCCCCGCACCACCCGGCCGCAAGCCGGTGCCGCGGGGTGCCAGCCGAATGGTGGCCAAAGAGCCGATGTCCGCGCGCCTGCCGAAAGCCAATTTTGGTTTTCTCAAAGCCTTGTTCTGGCCGGTGCTGCTGGTCGCGCTGGGCTTCGGTACTTATGAAGGCGCGCAGCGTTTGCTGCCCTACGCCGACCGGCCGATCACCAAGATCAACGTGCAGGGCGATTTGAGTTACATCAGCCAGCAAGCGGTGCAGCAGCGGATCGCCCCTTACGTGGCGTCGAGCTTCTTCACTATCGACCTGGCGAGCATGCGCACCGAGCTGGAACAGATGCCATGGATTGCCCACGCCGAAGTACGGCGGGTATGGCCGGATCAGGTGGTCATTCGCCTGGAAGAGCAATTGCCGGTGGCCCGATGGGGCGATGAATCGCTGTTGAACAACCAGGGTCAGGCGTTTACGCCCAAGGAACTGGCGAACTACGAACACTTGCCACAACTGTTCGGCCCACAGCGGGCCCAGCAGCAAGTCATGCAGCAATACCAGGTGCTGAGCCAGATGCTCAGGCCATTGGGCTTCTCGATTGCACGCCTGGAATTGCGTGAACGAGGCAGTTGGTTCCTGACGACTGGCGCCGGCAGTGCCGGCCCCGGGATCGAACTGCTGCTGGGACGCGGCAACCTGGTGGAAAAGATGCGCCGTTTCATTGCCATCTACGACAAGACGCTTAAAGAACAGATTACGAACATTGCGCGCATCGATCTGCGCTACGCCAACGGCCTCGCTGTTGGCTGGCGGGAACCTGTAGCGCCCACGACAGCCCAACCCGCTGTCGCGAAGAATTAAGAAGAGGCAGGACCCATGGCAAACGTGCAAAGCGGCAAAATGATCGTCGGTCTCGATATCGGCACCTCCAAAGTGGTGGCGCTGGTCGGCGAGGTCTCGGACGACGGCACGCTGGAAATTGTCGGGATCGGCACTCATCCGTCCCGTGGCCTGAAGAAGGGCGTGGTGGTGAACATCGAGTCCACCGTGCAATCGATCCAGCGCGCCATCGAAGAAGCGCAGCTGATGGCCGGTTGCCGGATTCACTCGGCGTTCGTCGGCGTGGCCGGCAATCACATCCGCAGCCTGAATTCCCACGGCATCGTGGCGATTCGTGATCGCGAAGTCAGCGCCGCCGACCTCGAGCGTGTGCTCGACGCCGCCCAGGCCGTGGCGATCCCGGCTGACCAGCGCGTGCTGCACACCCTGCCGCAGGATTACGTGATCGATAACCAGGAAGGCGTTCGTGAGCCTCTGGGCATGTCGGGCGTACGTCTGGAAGCCAAGGTTCACGTGGTGACCTGCGCCGTCAACGCCGCACAGAACATTGAAAAATGCGTGCGTCGCTGCGGTCTGGAAATCGACGACATCATTCTCGAGCAACTGGCTTCGGCCTACTCGGTCCTGACCGACGACGAGAAAGAGCTGGGCGTGTGCCTGGTGGATATCGGCGGCGGTACCACCGACATCGCGATCTTCACCGAAGGCGCGATCCGTCACACCGCCGTGATCCCGATTGCGGGCGACCAGGTGACCAACGACATCGCCATGGCGTTGCGCACTCCGACCCAGTACGCCGAAGAGATCAAGATTCGCTACGCCTGCGCCCTGGCCAAACTGGCCGGTGCCGGTGAAACCATCAAGGTCCCGAGCGTTGGCGACCGTCCACCGCGCGAACTGTCCCGCCAGGCCCTGGCCGAAGTGGTCGAGCCGCGTTACGACGAACTGTTCACGCTGATCCAGGCCGAACTGCGCCGCAGTGGCTACGAAGACCTGATCCCGGCCGGCATCGTGCTGACCGGCGGTACGTCGAAAATGGAAGGCGCGGTCGAACTGGCCGAAGAGATCTTCCACATGCCGGTCCGCCTGGGCGTGCCCCATGGCGTCAAGGGCCTGGATGACGTGGTGCGCAACCCGATTTATTCCACTGGCGTTGGCTTGTTGATGTACGGCCTGCAGAAGCAGTCCGACGGGATTTCGTTCTCGGGCATCAGCAGCCGCGACAGCTACAGCAATGAAGAACCGAAAGCCGCCTTGCTCGATCGCATCAAGAGCTGGGTACAAGGCAACTTCTAAAGATTTACCGCAACACCGCAACAAACGCAGTAGGCGAAAAAACTAGAGAATGTAAGGAGAGGGAAAATGTTCGAACTCGTAGACAACATCCCCGCAAGCCCGGTTATTAAAGTTATCGGTGTTGGCGGAGGCGGCGGCAACGCTGTCAACCACATGGTCAAGAGCAACATTGAAGGCGTTGAATTCATCTGCGCCAACACTGATGCCCAGGCGCTGAAATCCATCGGCGCGCGGACCATCCTGCAACTCGGTACCGGCGTGACCAAAGGTCTGGGCGCCGGCGCCAACCCTGAAGTAGGTCGTCAGGCCGCTCTCGAAGACCGTGAGCGCATTGCCGAAGTCCTGCAGGGCACCAACATGGTGTTCATCACCACTGGCATGGGCGGCGGTACCGGTACCGGTGCGGCGCCAATCATTGCCGAAGTGGCCAAGGAAATGGGGATTCTCACCGTTGCGGTGGTGACTCGTCCGTTCCCGTTCGAAGGCCGCAAGCGCATGCAGATCGCCGACGAAGGCATCCGTCTGCTGTCTGAAAGCGTTGACTCGTTGATCACCATTCCCAACGAGAAGCTGCTGACCATCCTGGGTAAAGACGCGAGCCTGCTGTCGGCTTTCGCCAAGGCTGACGATGTACTGGCCGGTGCCGTTCGCGGTATCTCCGACATCATCAAGCGTCCGGGCATGATCAACGTCGACTTTGCCGACGTGCGTACCGTGATGAGCGAAATGGGCATGGCGATGATGGGCACTGGCTGCGCCAGCGGTCCGAACCGTGCACGCGAAGCCACCGAAGCGGCCATTCGCAACCCGTTGCTCGAAGACGTGAACCTGCAAGGTGCACGCGGCATCCTGGTGAACATCACCGCCGGTCCTGACCTGTCCCTGGGTGAGTACTCCGACGTGGGTAGCATCATCGAAGCCTTCGCTTCCGAGCACGCGATGGTCAAGGTCGGCACCGTTATCGATCCGGACATGCGCGACGAGCTGCACGTGACCGTGGTTGCCACCGGTCTGGGCGCGAAAATCGAGAAGCCTGTTAAGGTGATCGACAACACCATGCACACATCCGTGGCCTCGCAGCCGCAGCAACAAGCGCCTTCGCGTCAGGAAGCGCCTGCTGTTAACTACCGTGACCTGGACCGTCCGACCGTCATGCGCAACCAGGCTCAGGCCGGTGCTGCGACTGCCGCGAAGATGAATCCGCAAGACGATCTGGACTACCTGGACATCCCGGCATTCCTGCGTCGTCAGGCTGATTGATGGAATGTATCAGGGCTATGAAGGTGATTGGTGTTCAGCAAAGGTCTGGTCTGCTATTATCGCCAGCCTTTGTTGATACCAGTTCGCAATTTGCGCTGAAGCGGTCCAAGCCATGATTAAACAACGCACACTGAAAAATATTATCCGTGCCACAGGTGTAGGCCTGCACTCCGGGGAGAAGGTATACCTGACCCTCAAGCCTGCACCTATCGACACCGGCATCGTGTTTGTTCGTGCCGATCTGGACCCTGTGGTGCAGATTCCCGCTCGCGCGGAAAACGTTGGCGAAACCACGATGTCGACCACGCTGGTCAACGGTGACGTCAAAGTGGACACGGTGGAGCACTTGCTCTCGGCCATGGCTGGCCTGGGCATCGATAACGCCTACGTCGAGCTCTCCGCGTCCGAAGTTCCGATCATGGATGGTAGCGCTGGACCTTTCGTATTCCTGATTCAATCGGCCGGCCTGGAAGAGCAGGACGCCGCCAAGAAGTTCATCCGTATCCTGCGGGAAGTGACAGTGGAAGACGGCGACAAGCGCGCCACTTTCGTCCCTTTCGAAGGTTTCAAAGTGAGCTTCGAGATCGATTTCGATCACCCGGTTTTCCGTAACCGTACACAAAGTGCAAGCGTGGATTTTTCCAGCACTTCGTTCGTAAAAGAAGTCAGCCGCGCCCGTACCTTTGGTTTCATGAGTGACATCGAGTACCTGCGCAAGCACAACCTCGCACTCGGCGGCAGCGTTGAAAACGCTATTGTGGTCGACGCGGATGGTGTACTGAACGAAGACGGTCTTCGCTATGAAGACGAATTCGTGAAGCACAAGATCCTCGATGCAATTGGTGACCTCTACCTGCTGGGCAATAGCCTGATTGGTGAGTTCAAGGGCTTCAAGTCCGGACATGCATTGAACAACCAGCTGCTGCGCAAGTTGATTGAGCAGACAGATGCTTGGGAAGTCGTGACTTTCGAAGACGCCAGCACTGCACCGATCTCTTACATGCGTCCTGTTGCGGCCGTGTAAGTAAAAACCTCTCTAGTTTTTAAAGGCTGCCTTCGGGTGGCCTTTTTTTATGCCGATAAATTGAAAGATCAAAAGATCGCAGCCTTCGGCAGCGCCCACAGGCGCGTAGGAGCTGCCGAAGGCTGCGATCTTTTGATCTTCGCTTTTAACCCGCGCTAACCACCCGGTTCCGCCCACCTTCCTTGGCCTGATACAACGCTTTGTCCGCCGCAAACAACAATTGCTCGAGGCTGATCTCGCTCGTACTGGTCCAAGTGCCAATACCAATACTGACAGTAATCGGCAGCTCGGCTCCCGCCACCAACGGCAGTTGCTCCACGGCTACGCGGATGGCTTCAGCAATTTGTTGCGCCCCTGCGCTGTCGGTTTCCGACAAGACCACCGAAAACTCCTCTCCGCCGTACCGGGCGACCAGGTCTCCGGGCCGTCGCACATTGGCGCTGATCACCTTGGCCAGCGCCCGCAGCGCATCGTCGCCACCCTGATGGCCATGCCGGTCATTGAATGCCTTGAAGTGGTCGGCATCGATCATCAACACCGACAACGGCTGGCCGGAGCGTTGCGCGCGAAACCATTCGTGGCGCAGCACCTGATCCAGGGTTCGACGGTTGGCCACGCCGGTCAAGGCATCGGTGGCCGCCAGTTGCGCGAGTTCGCGTTCGGCGTTGTGGCGCAGGCGCAATTCGCGACTGAGCAGCCAGGCCAGCCACAGCAGACCGATGCACAGCACGCCGGTGGCGCCACTGATGACGAGCGCCTGGCGTTCCCAACTGGCGAACACTTCGTCGCTGGAGAGCGCCACAATCACCGTCAGTGGCAGATTGCCGACCCGGGAAAAGGTGTACAGGCGTTTTTTGTGGTCAATGCTCGACACGCTGTTAAAGCTGCCACTGCCTTCACGCAGGATGCGCACCACATTCGGCCGGCTGGCGAAGCTTTTACCGATGGAATCGCTTTGCAGGTAAGGCTTCTGCGCCAACAGGATGCCGTCGTTGTTGATGATGTTCAGGGTGCTGTCATTGCCAATGTTCAGGCTGTTGAACAACTCGTCGAAGTACGCCAAGCGCATCGAGGCCACCGCCACGCCCATGAATTCCCCGGTGGGCGAGGAAATGCGTCGGCTGAAACTGATCCGCCACTGGTCGTTGTCGTCGCAGTCGCAACGGGGCTTGAACGGTCGGCTGATGAACATCCCGGTGTCGCGGTTGAAGACATGGGCGGTGAAGTAGTCGCGGTCGGCGAAGTTGCCCGGTTTGGGCTCGATCAGCGACGAGTCGGCCAGCACCTCCCCGTGCTTGTCCAGCAACAGGATGTCGCCCTTGAAGCGGGCGGTGGTGGAGCGATCGAACAGCACCAGGTGGCGGACCTGCGGCGGCATCTGTTTCAGGTCATCGCGCTGCGAGGCGGCAATCAGCCCTTGCAGGGTCAAGTCATAGAGCTCGACGGTGCGCAGTACATCGGCATCGATCAGTTGGGCGATGGTGGTCGCGCTGCGGGTCGCGGCCTGCTGCGCGTTGGCGTGTTCGCGGATCAGCAGAAACATGACGATGCTGAGAATCGCGATGACGGTCAGGCAACTGCCCAGAATCAGCAGCAGCTCAGGGCGACCAGTCCGGCCTGGTAGGTAGGGGGTACGGCTCGCTGTCATGGTTCTGATGTCTGCTGAAGGGACGTTATAAGCGTAGTTCCATAAACGTCGTTTCCCGAAGGACGCGCGTTTATCGCAGCAGCCATTCATGGAGATTTGGATGTTACTGAGGAAATGCATAAGCGGCGAGCCGGGACGCACACCTTGTGGGAGTGGGCTTGCTCGCGAAAGCTGAGTGTCAGTCGAGATTAATTTAACTGACACACCGCTTTCGCGAGCAAGCCCGCTTCCACAGGTCTGCGCCATTAAGCCAGACGAGTGGGCCGCGTGGTATTTAGCAAACGTTAGAAAACGTTAATCGGGTAATCAACGATCACGCGGTATTCATCGGTGTCCTGATCCAGCGCGCCGTAGCCGTTGCCGCCACGGTTGGTCGCCCATTGCAGGCGTACCGCCAGATCCTTGGCCGTACCGCCCTGGACCACGTATTTCAGATCAATGTCGCGCTCCCAGTGCTTGGCGTGTTTGCCGTCGGCGCTGTACCACGAGGCGTAGCCTTTGCTGTCCGGATCAACCTTGGTCAGGTCGGTCTCGCCCCGGGAATAGGACAGCGCCGAGGTCAGGCCGGGCAAGCCGAGGCCGACGAAATCGTAGGCGTACTTGAGTTTCCACGAGCGCTCGTTCGGACCGTTGAAGTCCGAGTATTGCTGGGAGTTGTCCAGGTAGATGCTGTCGCCCTGGCTGATGTAGTCGAACGGCGTGTTGCCGTTGACCCGCTGATACGCGGCGGTGACGCTGTGATTGCCCACGCCGACGGTGAAATGCAGGCTGTAGGTGTTGTTGTCGATGGTGCCCAGCAGCGCATCGCCGGTGTCTTGCGTGTGATAAAAGTGCAGACCCGGGTTGAGGCTGATCAGGTCGTTGAGCTGATAGGTGTAATCCAGATCGTAGTAGTACTGGTTCCAGATGTCCTTGAGCTCGGCGGCGTACAGGCTGCTGGTCAGCCCCGGCAAACCGCTCCAGGCCACGCCGGCCCAGTTCAGGTGCCGGCTCTCGTCACCGTCGGCCAGGCTGCCGTAGGACGTGCCGATCCGGGTGTGGCCGCTCTGGTTGTAAGGCTTGGTAAAACTGGCTTGGCCACCTTCAATCAACCAGCCATCGAAGCTGTGATTGGTCAGGCTGACGCCCCGAAAGGTCTGCGGCAGCATGCGGCTGTCCCCCCCGGCGATCACCGGGTTGGTGAGAAACAGGTCACCGGCCTTCAACTCGGTATCGAAGGCGCGCATTTTCAGCGTGCCGCCGCCGGTGGAGAACGAGCCCGGCGCTTTGCCGTTGCCATCGCTCACCGGCAGGATGCTCGAGTTATCAGTGCCGCCACCGCCATCGAGTTTCAGCCCGAGCATGGCGTGGGCATCAAGGCCGAAACCCACGGTGCCTTCGGTGAAACCGGATTCAAACTTGCCGAGAAAGCCCTGGCCCCATTCGATGTTGTCATCGGTGTGCTGGTGCCGGTTGCGGTTCATGTAGTAATTGCGGGCGTTGAGATTGAGGCTCGCCCCTTCGACAAAACCTTCATGACTGGCAGCGTCATCGGCGGCGTGAGCGTTGGTTGCCATCGTTGCAGCTACTGCAATGAACAACGGGCTGAGTTTCAGAGAAAAAGACACGTGCGGTACAGCTCCTTTTGGGTCATTAACGTCAGTTCATGGATCGACGTTTTTTACTTCTTGTTTAGGGAGACGAAGCGGGAGGTGATTTCTGCACAACAAAAAAAAGCCGCTGATAGCAGCGGCTTTGAAGACAACTTTTCATGGGAAGAGCCGATGAAAAGTGTCGAGGGAAACAGAGCGATACGGTGGATCAGCTGTCTTTCTCAACCTGTGGTTTGGTCGCAGAAGTCGACGCTTGAGGGGTTTGCGCAGCTTGCTGGGCTTTGGCGGTCATCTCGGCCTGGGACTGTTCGAAGGCTTTGGCCCGTGCCGCATTTTGTGCGACGAAGGACGGCGATTCTTCAGCCATGGCGACCGGGGACAGGAACAAAGCGGACAAAACGAAAGCGCTGGCAATACCCATAGTGTTGGACATCTTTAAAACCTTCTTGCTTGGCAAGTGCTGTTTGGTGCGCGAAGGTTAAGGGGCTGGCGCGATGGGAAACAGAGCGGATTTCAGAAAGGACTGTTGCGGATAAAGCAAAGATCGCAGCCTTCGGCAGCTCCTAGAGGGGAACACATTCCAAAGGTAGGCGCTGCCGAAGGCTGCGATCTTTTGAGGCCCGTCAGACAGGAAGATGAATCCCGAAGGTATTCATCCCATGGTCACTGCGCACAAACACATCGCCGCCGTGCATCAGCGCAATCGCTTTCACAATCGCCAAACCGAGGCCATGGTTGTTGCCGCTGTTGCTGCGCGACGCATCCACCCGGTAAAAGCGCTCGAACAAGCGTGGCAAATGCTCTCTGGCAATCGGCGATCCGGGGTTGGCCACCCCAATACTGACCTGATGCTCCGCCACCTCGATTCGTACCTGAATCACCTGCCCGGGCTCGGTGTGTTGCACCGCGTTACTCAGCAAGTTGATCAGCGCCCGGCGCAGATGCGCGATCTCAATGCTGACCTGTGCATCACCGCTGACCTGCACTTGCACCTGCGCATCTTCCAGAATGAAATCCAGATACTCCAAAGTCGTCGCCACTTCATCGGCCAGTGAGGTGGACGTCAGTTTGGTCGCCTTGCTGCCCTGGTCGGCGCTGGCCAGGAACAGCATGTCATTGATGATCGAGCGCAGCCGTTCCAGCTCTTCGAGGTTGGATTGCAGCACCTCGAAATAATGTTCCGCCGAACGGCCACGGGTCAGCGCCACCTGGGTCTGGCCGATCAGGTTGGTCAGTGGCGAGCGCAGTTCATGGGCCACATCGGCGTTGAACGACTCCAGGCGCGAATAGGCCTGTTCGACCCGTTCCAGGGTCGAGTTGAACGAACTGACAAACTGGTCCAGTTCCGGCGGCAACGGCGACAGGCGCAACCGCCCGGAACGCAACGGTGGCGCCAGACGCTGGGCTTCCTGGGATAACTTGATCAACGGCTTGAGGCCGATCCGCGCCACCCAATAACCCAGGGCCGAAGCCAGCAATACACCGACAATCGCCAGGCTGATCAGGGCGATCAGCAAATGGTGTTGAGTTTGTAGAAAGGTCTCGGTGTCGATGCCGATCATGAAACGCAGCGGCGGGCGCTGGTCCTTGGCCGGGAACTGGCTGACCAGCACTTTCAGTGGCGAGGCATGGTCCGGCACCTGCAAGTCGCGCCGGCCCAGCGGCCCTTCGGCGAACGCGCGGATCTGCGGCGTGATGTTGCCGTATTCGTACTGCGGATCGCCGCTGATGATCCAGAAACGGATGCGCTTGTCTTCTTCGCCCAGCAATTTGAGCTTGTTGTTGATCTTCACCCAATGCTCGGGGGTGCCGTAACGGCCGACCGTGGATTCGAGCACGCTGTAACGCGCGTCCAGTTCGGCTTCGGGCAACAGGCCCAGGCCCTTGTCGACCTGCTGGTACAACGCCCAGCCGATCAACAGAAACACCAGCAGCGCCACCAGCGTGAACATCCCGCTCAGGCGCAGCGCAATCGAGTTACTGGACACCACGGCTCTCCAGCACATAACCCATGCCGCGAATGGTGTGCAGCAACTTCTCGTCGAACGGCCCGTCGAGCTTGGCCCGCAGGCGTTTGATCGCGACTTCGACGACGTTGGCGTCGCTGTCGAAATTGATGTCCCAGACCATCTCGGCAATCGCGGTTTTCGAGAGGATTTCACCCTGGCGGCGGGCGAGCACACTGAGCAGTGAGAACTCCTTGGCGGTCAGGTCCAGGCGCGTGCCGGCGCGGGTGGCCTTGCGGCTGATCAAGTCGATCCACAGGTCGGCGATGCTGACCTGCACCGGTTCATGGCCGCCACTGCGCCGGGTCAGCGCTTGCAGGCGCGCCACCAGTTCGAGGAAGGAAAACGGTTTGCCGAGGTAATCGTCGGCACCATCGCGCAGGCCCTTGATGCGGTCTTCCACGCGTTCGCGGGCGGTGAGCATGATCACCGGGGTTTGCTTGCGCGCGCGCAACGCCCGCAACACGCCGAAGCCGTCGAGGCCCGGCAGCATCACGTCGAGGATGATCACCGCGTAGTCGCTTTCCAGCGCCAGGTGCAGGCCTTCGACGCCGTCCCGCGCCAGGTCCACGGTGTAACCCTGTTCCGTCAGGCCGCGATGCAGGTAATCCGCGGTTTTTTCTTCATCTTCGATAATCAGAACGCGCATGACCCCGCCTCAGTCTGTGGTCGCCAGTGCCGGCATCGGCGCAGGTTTGGGTCTATGAAAAAGTCGCTCAAGCCACAAGTATATGACCGGCGTGGTAAACAGCGTCAGCGCCTGACTCACCAGCAGCCCGCCGACCACCGCAATCCCCAATGGCTGGCGCAGTTCGGCGCCGGTGCCGTAGCCGAGCATCAGCGGCAACGCACCGAGCAGGGCGGCGAGGGTGGTCATGATGATCGGCCGGAACCGCGTGATACAGGCCTGGAAAATCGCCTCTTCCGGCGGCAAGCCACCCTTGCGCTGGGCTTCGAGGGCAAAGTCGATCATCAGGATGCCGTTTTTCTTGACGATACCGATCAGCAGCACCAGCCCGATCAGCGCCATGATCGAAAAGTCCTGGCCCCAGATCCACAGCATGATCACCGCACCGAGCCCGGCAGAGGGCAGGGTCGAAATGATGGTCAGCGGATGCACGAAGCTTTCATAAAGCACGCCGAGAATGATGTACACCGCCACCAGCGCCGCCAGAATCAGCCATGGCTGACTGGCCAGCGAACTCTGGAACGCCTGGGCCGCGCCCTGGAAGTTGCCGCTGATCGCCGCCGGCATGCCGATTTCGGCTTTGGCCTGATTGAGCAGGATCACCGCATCGCCCAACGCCACGCCAGGCGCCAGGTTGAACGAGAGGTTGGCGGCCGGGAACATGCCGTCGTGGGCAATCGACAAGGGGCCAATGGTCGGCGCATCGAATTTCGCCAGGGCCGACAACGGCACCATCTCTCCACTCAACGGCGAACGCAGGTAGAAGTAGTTGAGGCTTTCAGCCTTGCCGCGTTGTTTGGTGTCGAGTTCCAGAATCACGTTGTACTGGTTGATCTGGGTCTGGAATTCGTTGATTTGCCGCTGGCCGAAGGCGTCGTACAGCGCTTCATCGACATCGCTGGCGGTCAGGCCGAAACGCGCGGCGGCGCTGCGGTCGATGCTGATGTGGGTGATGCTGCCGCCCAGTTGCAGGTCGTTGGAAATATCGCGGAAGGCCGGGAGCGTGCGCAGTTTTTCGGTCAGGCGTTGGGTCCAGGTGCTGAGGACGGCACCGTCGTTGCTTTTGAGCACGTATTGATACTGGGCGCGGCTCGGGCCGGAGCTGAGGTTGATGTCCTGGCCGGCGCGCAGGTACAACACAATGCCGGGAACTTTCATCAGTTGCGGGCGAATCCGGTCGATGAACTGGCTGGCCGTGACATCACGGTCGCCGCGTTTTTTCAGGGCAATCCAGAACCGGCCGTTGGCGATGGTCTGGTTGCTGCCCGACACGCCGACCGAATGGGAAAACGCCTGCACCGCCGGGTCCGCCGCGACGATTTCGGCCATCGCCAGGTGTTTTTTCACCATGTCGCCGTAGGAAATATCCGCCGCCGCTTCGGTGGTGCCGAGGACGAAACCGGTGTCCTGAATCGGGAAGAAGCCTTTAGGGATAAAGATGTAACCGCCGATGGCCAGCCCAAGGGACAGGCAGAACACGCCGATCATCAATTTCTGGTGGGCGAGGGCGCGGCGCAGCAGTTTTTCGTAACCGGCCAACAAGCGCTCGCCGAAGGTCGGTTTGCTGTGGGCGTGATGCACTGGCGCGCGCATGAACAGCGCGGCCAGGGTCGGCGCGAGGGTCAGGGACACCACCACGGAAATCATGATGGTCGAGGTCGCGGTCAGGGCGAATTCCTTAAACAGCCGCCCGACCACGCCGCCCATGAACAGCAGCGGAATAAACGCCGCCACCAGCGAGAAACTGATCGAGACCACGGTAAAACCGATCTCGCCGGCGCCTTTGATCGCCGCCTCGCGCATGCCGTCGCCGGCCTCCAGGTGCCGGTGAATGTTCTCCACCACCACAATCGCATCGTCCACCACAAACCCCACGGCCACCACGATCGCTACAAGGGTCAGGTTGTTCAGGCTGAAACCCATGATGTACATCAGGGCGAAACTGGCGGTCAGCGACACACCCAATACCGCCGACACAATCATGGTCGCCGACCATTGGCGCAGGAACAGCGCCATCACCGCCACCACCAGCATGATCGCGATCAGCAGGGTGATTTCCACTTCGTGCAGGGAGGCACGAATGGTTTGGGTACGATCGATCAACACTTTGACCTGCACCGAGGCCGGCAACATCGCTTCAAGCCCCGGTAATGCGGCTTGAATGCGATCCACGGTCTCGACGATGTTCGCCCCCGGTTGCCGGGAGATCACCAGGTTCACACCGGGTTGGTCGCCGGCCCAGGCCTGGACGTAGGCATCTTCCGAACCGTTGACGACTTTGGCGACATCTTTGAGGTGAACCGGTGCACCGTCCTTATAGGAAACGATGAGCTGGCTGTATTCGTCGGGGTGGAACAACTGGTCGTTGGTGGACAGGGTCGAAATGCTCGACTCACCGTACAGCGCACCCTTGGCCAGGTTGAGGCTGGTCTGCTGGATCGCCAGGCGAATGTCCGCCAGGGTCAAGCCAATGGCTGCGAGTTTGTCCGCCGAGGCCTGGATGCGGATCGCCGGACGTTGCTGACCCGTGATGTTGATTTGGCCTACGCCGTCGATCTGACTGATCTGACGCGAGAGCAGGGTTTCCACCAGGTCGCTGAGTTCGGTGCCGGGCATTTGCGTCGAGCTGACGCTGAGGATCAGCACCGGGCTGTCGGCCGGGTTGACCTTCTTCCAGGTCGGCAGGGTCGGCATGTCTTTGGGCAGTTTGCCGGCTGCGGTGTTGATCGCGGCTTGTACTTCCTGGGCGGCGGTGTCGATGCTTTTATTGAGGGTGAATTGCAGGGTCAGCAGGCTGGAACCCAGTGCGCTGCTCGACGTCATCTGGGTCATGCCGGGGATGGCGCTGAATTGCACCTCCAGCGGCGTGGCCACCGACGAGGCCATGGTGTCGGGGCTGGCGCCGGGCAGTTGCGCGGACACCTGAATGGTCGGGAATTCCGCTTCCGGTAACGGCGCAATCGGCAGGCGCGGGAAGGCAATCACGCCGAGCAGCACCAAGGCAAAGGTCAGCAGGATGGTGGCGACCGGGTGATCGATGCACCACGCGGAAGGGCCTCTCATTGTTTAGGCTCCGCTTGCACCACTTGCGGCGGATCGCTCAGCACCTGCACCGTCGAGCCAGGCTTGAGCCGCGACTGGCCGTCGCTGACCAGCACGTCGCCGGGTTTGACGCCGGTGATGATGTCCTGACCACTGCCCTGATACACCATCTGCACCTGGACGGTCTCGACCTTGTCGCCGTTGACCCGGTACACAAAGTGTTGATCGAGGCCCCGCTGTACGACCGTCGGTGGTACCACCAGCGCATCTTTATCCAGCGCTGTCTGAATTTTTACCGTCACCAGCAGGCCGGGCCAGAGTTTCTGGCTGGCGTTGTTGAATTCCGCCTTGGCGCGGATGGTCCCGGTGTTGGCGCTGATCTGGTTGTCGATCAGGGTCAGGTGACCTTCGCCCAGCAGGTTGCCGGTTTCACCATCGGTGTCGGCGCCGATGTAGGCCTTGACCTGGGCGCGTTGCGGGTCACTGATCAGGCCTTGCAGGGTCGGCAGCATTTGCTGCGGCAGGGAAAACTCCACGGCAATCGGATCGATCTGGGTCACGGTGAACAGCCCTTGGGCGTCGGCCATGCGCAGGAAGTTGCCTTCATCCACCGTACGAATACCGACGCGACCGGTGACCGGGGAGCGAATCTGCGTGTAGGAAAGCTGCACCTGCGCCGCGTCGATGGAGGCTTGATTGCCTTGGGCGGTGGCTTTGAGCTGGTTGACCAAGGCTTGTTGCTGGTCGTAAGTCTGTTTGGACACGCCGTCATCAACGCTCAGCAACTTGTAGCGCTTGAGGTTGACCAGTGCGACTTGCAACTGCGCCTGGCTTTCACCCAATTGGGCGCGGGCCTGGTCGAGGCTGGCGCGGATCGAGCGGTCGTCGATGGTCGCCAGCAAGTCGCCGGCCTTGACCAACTGACCTTCCTTGACCAGCAACTTGGTGAGAATGCCGTCGATCTGCGGGCGCACCACCACGCTGTGCAAGGACAGCACCGAACCGATGCCGCTGACGTAGCGCGGCACGTCCTTTTCGGTGACCGCGACCACCCGCACCGGGATGGCTGTCGGGGTGGCGAGTTTGGCGGTGGCCGGTTTGTTGGCGTACCACAGGCCCAGCGCTGCCAGGACAATCAGAGGGGCTGCGATCAAGGCGGTTTTTTTCTGAATTCGCATGCGAGTGGGGCGCCGGGCTAGAGGGACGGGAACGGGGTCGGATTTTATACCTCTCCTTATAGTCCTGTTACCCGGTCAGGAAGGTGACTGCTAACTGACGGGGCTGTCAGTTTGGCATTGCAGTTAACATGATGGACCGCGTTATCGTTCTTCGCGGGCAAGCCTCGCCCCTATATTGGAATGCATTCCCTTGTAGGAGCGAGGCTTGCCCGCGACGGCGTCAGTCCAGTCACCGCTAAAACCCCTGGCCGACGACTTGTCGCTTGAAGCTTGCAGCTTGCAGCGCCTCATCCAGTTATACTCGCGCCTTTCGCGGCCCACTTACCGGGCCCGACTCTTTGTGCACCACCCGGAGCTTTCATGACTTCCCCGACACAACCGCCGGTCGCCGACGCCTTGAGCGACGACCCGGCAGACCTGCCAGACAGCGTCGACTCCAGCGCAGACAGCGAAACCAAAGCCGCGATCCCGGCGTTCAAGTTTCCGTTCAAACCGGGTGACTTGGCCGCCGCCAAGAACGCCAGCCAGCCGTGGTACAAGAACGGCGCCAAGAACGGCCACACCAAGACCCCAGGCGCTGCGCCACCGGGTACGCGTCGCTCGATGGGCAAGCGCTGATAGACCGCTCCTTGTCGGAAAAGAAACCTCGCTGACATAGAGACCGTTCCCACAAGGATGAGCGATTCGTCCTCTGGGAAAATCGGTGGTTACTCGTCGAAGATTCACTCCCGTGAATTTTCGACGTAGGCCACCGAATGCCCCTGCTAAAAATCCTCTGTTTACTGTCGCTGTTCGTCCTGACGGCCGGTTGTGTGTCGTCTGTGGCCGAGCCGCGCCCGCGTTCTGCCCACTATGTCCTCAACGACGAGGGCCTGCCATTTTCCGATGCGGTGCAGGTTGGCGAGACGGTTTATCTGTCCGGTGTCCTCGGCCTGGGGCCTGACGGTGAACTGGTCAAGGGCGGCATCGGCCCGCAGATGACCCAGACTATGGAGAACCTGCGCAGCGCGTTGCAACGCAGCGGTTCATCGCTTGCCCATGTGGCCAAGTGCACGGTCATCCTGGCCGACATCAAGGATTTCAGCGCAATGAACGAGGTGTATCGGCGCTACTTCCCGGCAGACCGTTTACCGGCCCGCACGTCCTTCGTTGCCAAGGCCTTGGTGCTGAACGCGCGGGTCGAGGTTGAGTGCGTGGCGGTCGCTGCCCGCTGATCGACGGTGCAGTGATGGCTAAATGCCTGGAAGCTGAGCCAGATCAGTATTTGTGGTGTCAGCGCGCTTAGAGTCAGCAGCCCTGCCGACTCTTTCAATAAAACGAGCGCGCTTTCCATGAAGATCAACCTCCCGGTCACGGGTCGCAATGTCGACTTTGCTTCTGATGTGAACATCCTCTCGACCACCGATCTGACCAGCGCGATCACCTACGCCAACGAAGACTTCATCAAGATCAGCGGTTACACCCGTGAAGCCTTGTTGGGCTCGACCCACAATCTGTTGCGCCACCCGGACATGCCGGCGCAAGCGTTTGCCCATATGTGGCAAACCCTGAAAAGTGGCCGTTCGTGGATGGGGCTGGTGAAGAACCGTTGCCAGAATGGCGACCACTACTGGGTCAGCGCCTATGCCACGCCGGTGACGCAAAACGGTCAGGCGGTGGAGTATCAGTCGGTTCGCACCAAACCCGGTCCTCGGCAGGTCGAGGCTGCGGAAAAAGCCTACGCGCAACTGCGCAGTGGCCGACGCACCTGGTTGCAGCGCTTGCCGGTGGTGGGGCTGGGGTTGCGGGTGTCGGCGCTGTGCAGTCTGGTACTGGCCGGGGTCCTGGGTGTCGAGGTGTTGTTGCAGCCGCCACCGATCTTCGGCGTGCTGGCGTTTGTGCTGGGCAGCGGTTTGATGGCCTTCGGCATCGGGCTGTTGCTGCGACCGTTGAAGGCATTGACTGAGCGCGCCCGGCAGATTGCCGATAATCCACTCAGCCAGAGTGTCTACACCGGTCGCCGTGATCAATTTGGTCAGATCGAGTTCGCTTTGCAGATGCTCGAAGCCCAGGTGGGTGCGGTGGTGGGGCGCATTGGTGATGCCTCGCAGCGATTGGCCGGGCATGCGGCGGAACTGGTCGAGCACCTGCAAAGCAGCCACACCAGCACCCTGGCCCAGCAGGCCGAAACCGATCAAGTGGCGGCGGCGATTCATCAGATGACCGCCAGCGTGGCGCAGGTTGCCAGCCATGCGCAGCAAGCTTCGGTCACGGCGGACCTGGCCGGCAGCGAAACCCGCGAAGGGCATCAATTGGTCGGCGAAAGCCGCAGCGCCGTGTTGCGCCTGGCCGAGGAGCTGGCGCGAGCGACGGAGGTGATCCTTCAATTGGAAGGCCACAGCAACGATATTTCCGGGGTGCTGGAGGTGATTCGCAGCATCGCCGAGCAAACCAACCTGCTGGCGCTGAACGCGGCGATTGAAGCGGCGCGGGTCGGGGACGCCGGGCGCGGTTTTGCGGTGGTGGCCGACGAAGTTCGCGGGTTGGCGCAACGGACCCAGCAATCGACCAACGAGATTCAGCGGATGATCAGCACCCTGCAAAACGGCGCCCGGGACGCGGTGCTGGTGATGCAGCAAAGCAGTGAGCATGTGGAGAGCAGCGTCGGTCAGGCCCGTCGCGCTGCCGATGCGCTGGACGGGATCAGTCAGCGGGTGAACCAGATCACTGAAATGAGCCTGCAAATCGCCGCCGCCGTGGAAGAGCAGAGCACCGTCAGCGAAGACATCAACCGCAACATCACCAGCATTCGCACCGCGTGCGAACTGACGGTGAATGAGGGGCGCAAGAGTCAGGTCAATTCAGCGGATGTGGCGGGGCTGGCCGGGGATTTGCGCTTGTTGGCCCAGGAGTTCTGGGGGCAGCGGCGTTAGGTTCTGGATGTGTAGTGGCTGATCGGCCGCCTTCGCGAGCAAGCCCGCTCCCACAGGGAAATGCATTCCAATGTGGGAGCGGGCTTGCTCGCGAAGAGGCCATCACCGACAACACAACCCTCGGATCAAGCCGCCCGCAGCGAGATAAACGCATAGTTCAGCGGCGTCTCAGTCGCTACCTCAGCCCCGGCCGCCAGCACTTGTCCGGCAATATCCTCCCCCGACACATGGAACAACCATTCACTGCCCGGCGCTGCCGAAGGTTGGGCCACCACCTGATCGATGACCGACGCAAAAGCGCTCATCTGCGGCAGGTAAGCGGTAAACCCGTCACCCTTGAGCGCCGTCGTGCGAATCCCCAGCAACCCGCAAATCGCATCCTTGGTCTGCACCTCATCGCGATCCGCCTGGCGTGAGCGTTGGATCAACGTCACCAGCTCCTGATCCACCAACTCACCGCCCACGATCAGGTTAGGGCCCTGCTCCCATGATTCGGGCGGGCATTCTTTCACCGCCGTGTTCAGTGGGATGTGTGGGTTGATTTCCATCGGGTAGATGCGACAGACCAGCGGCCGGCGCTGGTAGATGCGGCAGAGGTTGTCTTCGTCAAGATTCCGGCAGGGGCCGACGTTGTACGCCGCGAAGGTGATGGCGACGTAAGCCTCAGTGGCACCACTACGAACCACCACCGAGCGGCGTTCGGCGTGTTCTCGCTGCAACAGCGGCAGGCCCAGGCCATTGCCCAGAAAGCCTTCGACCAGCACGATCACCTGGCCGCCATCGTTGGCCCACATGCGGGCTTCGGTCAGGGTCAGGGGTACGTGATGATCGGTGCAGCATTTGCCGCAGCCTACGCAGGAAAACGTCGTATTCATTGGTCGATCGGTCGCCGGTAAGGGTGTGAAGTGGCGACAGAAAGCCACCGCCAGGGCTGCACTCGAAGCAAGTTATGCGCCACTCACGGCTTTTTCGCGGTGGGGCGGATGGAGTCCCATTCGGTCACGTAAGCGGTTTTGCTCGCTTTGTTGTACAGGCACAACTCAGTGCCTTGCTGACCCTTCATGTGCTTTTGCGGGTATTGGCCTTGGAGCAGGAGCGCGGTGTAGCCGACCCGGTCGTCGAATTGTGCGGCGGTGCCGACGGGTTTGGCGTTTTTCAGGCCGCTGGCCTTGGTGCAACTGCTAAGCACGGCTTTGTCGTAGGCGGCCCAGGCGTCGGGGCTGGAGGCGTGGGCCTGGGTGGTGAGTGCGGTGAGGATGAGCAGCAGAGCGGTGAGTTTCATCAGGGGCATCCTTGTGCGTGTTGGCCAGGGTTGGAGTATGCCTCAAGCGTTTCGAATGGCCGACACCGCCAAGATCGCAGCCTTCGGCAGCTCCTACCGTTGGAATGCGATCCTCCGTAGGAGCTGCCGGAGGCTGCGATCTTTTAACGGTATCAGGCCGGCACTAATTCCCGGCGAGCCACCCACATCCCGGCACTTTCATACAATCAGGCGTCGTGCCTGGGCGGCGAGGGTGAGTAGCAGCGTGATGAGTTTCATTGGGGGCATCCTTGTGCGTGCTGGCCAAGGTTGGAGTATGCCCCAAGCGTTTCGAATGGCCGACACCGCCAAGATCGCAGCCTTCGGCAGCTCCTACCGTTGGAATGCGATCCTCCGTAGAAGCTGCCGAAGGCTGCGATCTTTTAACGGTATCAGGCCGGCACTAATTCCCGGCGAACCACCCGCATCCCGGCACTTTCATACAAACAGGCGTCGGGCCTGGGCGGTGAGGGTGAGTAGCAGAAGGGGCATCCTTGTGCGTGTTGGCCAGGGTTGGAGTATGCCCCAAGCGTTCCGAATGGCCGACACCGCCAAGATCGCAGCCTTCGGCAGCTCCTACCGTTGGAATGCGATCCTCCGTAGGAGCTGCCGAAGGCTGCGATCTTTTAACGGTATCAGGCCGGCACTAATTCCCGGCGAACCACCCACATCCCGTCACTTTCATACAATCAGGCGTCGGGCCTGGGTGGTGAGGGTGAGTAGCAGAAGGGGCATCCTTGTGCGTTTCGGCCAGGGTTGGAGTATGCCCCAAGCGTTTCGAATGGCCGACACCGCCAAGATCGCAGCCTTCGGCAGCTCCTACCGTTGGAATGCGATCTTCCGTAGGAGCTGCCGAAGGCTGCGATCTTTTAACGGTATCAGGCCGGCACTAATTCCCGGCGAACCACCCGCATCCCGGCGTTTTCATACAATCGCTGCGCCCGAAGGTTGTCCTCCAGCACTTTCAAATCGACAAAGCCTTCGCGGCGCTGCTGAAACACTTTGAAAGCATGTAGCAGCAACGCATGACCGAGTCCCAGGCGCTGGGCGCGAGGATGCACCACCAGATTCTTGATGTAGGCGCTGGTCCAGCACTGACAAACGCCGACGACACCTTGGTCATCTAGGGCGATGAAACACAGGCTCGGATCGTATTCCGGATCGGTCTCAAAACGCCGCTGCCAGACGTCGAGCGCCGGCACGCGACCGCCGCCTTCGCGATAACCGAGCGCCATCAACTGATGCACGGCTTCGGCGAGTTCGGGGCGGTATTGGCTCAGTTCAACGCCGCTGGGCCAGGCGATGGCTGGCACCGCCTCGGTGAGGTCGCGGCGCATTAAAAAGCAAAAGTCCTCGGCCAACTCAGTGTCCCTGTTCGGCGACAGCCTTGGCGGCTTCGATCAGGCATTTGGTCAGTTCTGGCGAAGAGAACTTGGTCAGCACCGCGTTGGCCCCGGCCAGACGGGCCTTTTCGCTGTTCATCGCGCTGTCCAGCGAGGTGTGCAGCAGCACGTAGAGGTGCGAGAAGTCCGGGGTTTCGCGCAGGGTGCGGGTGAAGGCGTAGCCGTCCATTTCCGACATTTCGATGTCCGAGACGATCAGGTTGATCTGCTGGGCGGTGCCTTGCAGGTCCAGCAGGCAGTCGATGGCTTCCTTGGCGCTGCGGGCGGTGTGGCATTGCAGGCCGAGGTTGCGCAGGGTGTGCACCGATTGTTGCAGCGCGGTCTGGCTGTCGTCGACCACCAGAATCCGCGCGTTACCGAGGACTTCGGCGTCTTCCATGCTCAGTTCGGTCGGGGCGGTTTCGATCTGCGCCGGGGCGATGCCGTGGATGACTTTTTCGATGTCCAGCACTTGCACCAGCACGCCATCGACCGAGGTCACGCCAGTGATGTACGAACGCACGCCGCCAGAGCCGAAGGGTGGCGGGCGGATGTCGGTGGTCAGGCAGTGGACGATCTTGCTCACCGCTTGAACGTGCAGGCCCTGTTTGGAGCGGCTGACGTCGGTGACGATCAGGCAGCCGCCGTTCGGGTCTTCCAGCGGTCGCTCGCCAATGGCGCGGCTCAGGTCGATCACCGACAACGACGCGCCGCGCAGGGTGGCGATGCCTTTGACGTGTGGATGCGACTCCGGCAGCTTGGTCAGCGGCGGGCAAGGGATGATTTCACTGACTTTCAGCAGGTTGATCGCCATCAGCTTGCCGCTGCGCAAGGTAAACAGAAGAAGCGAAAGTGAATCTGCGCGGGCTTTGGTGGTGGACATAAAAACCTTCTTTGGAGAAAGGTGATGGGCGAGTGGAACATCGCCAAAAGCTATTGATGCCGGGTTATCGACTTGATGGGAGCAGGCTTTAGCAGCAATAGATGTGGGGTGGATCAAAAGATCGCGGTCTTCGGCAGCTCCTACAGGGAAATGTGATCGGCGCAGGAGCTGCCGAAGGCTGCGATCTTTGGTTATTTCATCCCCAATCTCTTGGCCATGCGCCCCAGGTTCGCTCGATCCAAGCCTAGCTCACGGGCCGCGCTCGCCCAATTGTTGTGGTGGCGTTCCAGACAAGCGTTGATCAATTGCCGCTGATACTCCTCGGTCGCCGCGCGCAAGTCACCCGAGACCAACGTCACCGGGCTGACGGCCGGTTGCTCGGCAGGCCGTTCGACGGTGCCGTGGGGCAAGTCGAGGTCCGCTGCGCTCAGGCTGAGAATCTTCGGCCGTTCCTTGCAGTTGCCCAGGGCTTTCAACGCGCTGCGGCCGATCAAGTGCTCCAGTTCCCGCACATTTCCCGGCCACGGATACGCGAGCAGCGCCGCTTGGGCATCGCTGTTCAGGCGCAGGCTGTTGAGGCCCATGCGCGAGCGGTTCTGTTCGAGAAAGAAGCCGCTGAGCAGCAACACATCCCGCCCGCGATCCCGCAGCGCCGGCACCAGCAGCGGGTACACGCTCAGGCGATGATAGAAGTCGGCGCGGTAGCGGCCGCTGCGCACTTCTTCGGCGAGGTCGCGGTTGGTCGCCGCGATCAGCCGCACATCGACCTGATGTTCCTTGTCCGAGCCCAGCCGCTGCAATTGGCCGCTTTGCAGCACCCGCAAGAGTTTGGCCTGCACGGTGAGGGACAACTCGCCGACTTCATCGAGGAATAACGTACCGCCATTGGCCAGTTCGAACTTGCCGCGCCGGTCATTCAGCGCCCCGGTGAACGCGCCGCGCACGTGGCCGAACAGCTCGCTCTCGACCAGCGTGTCCGGCAGAGCCGCGCAGTTGAGGCTGATGATCGGTTTGTCGGCACGCGGGGACGCGGCGTGGATCGCCTGGGCCACCAGTTCCTTGCCGACCCCGGTTTCCCCGGTGATCAGCACGGTCAGGTCGCTGCCGCCCACCAGATTGATTTCTTCCACCAGGTGTTTGTGGGTCTTGCTCTGGCCGATCATCTCGCGGTTCTGCTGGCCGCTGGCCTGACGGTAGACCTCGGCGCGCTGGTGTTCGTCTTCGGCGCGATTGGCCAGCCGTTCGATGCGCTCGGCGGCGTTGACGGTGGCGGCGGCGAGGCTGGCGAACGCTTGCAAGGCGTCCAGTTCGATGGGCTCGAAGCGCTCCGGGTCCAGGGCATCGAGGGTCAGCAGGCCCCACGGGCGTTCATCGATAAACAGCGGGCAGCCCATGCAGTCATGGACTTCCAGATGTTCGTCGAGGCCATCGACCAAGCCGTCATAGGGGTCGGGCAAATCGCTGTCGGCGGCGAAACGGGTTGGGCCGGGGCTGCTGAGCAACGCTTCGAAACGCGGGTGTTCGCTGACTTTGAAACGTCGGCCCAGGGTGTCGGTGCTCAAGCCGTCCACCGCCAGCGGCACCAGCCAATCGCCATCAAGGCGCAGCAGGGCGGCGGCGTCGCAGGGCAGCAGGGCGCGCATGGCTTCGAGCAGGCGTCGATAACGCTCGCCTTCGGGCAGTTCGCGGGACAGGTCGGAGACCAGGGGCAGCAGGGCGGTGAGCAGGGATTTTGCAGTCATAGTGACTCCATGTAGTCGGCAGGACTATAAAGCACTGTGTGTCGATATGACTACGAACAGTTCAAGTTACTGATTTTTAAGGTTTTAAATCTTGGCATGGAAACTGATAAGTAAAGGGTATTCACATAAAAGCTCAGGAGTCGCCCTAATGCTTAGCGTTCAAGACCGTGCCATCGTCAAATCCACCGTGCCGCTGCTGGAAAGCGGTGGCGAAGCGCTGATCACTCACTTCTACCGCATGATGCTCTCCGAATACCCGGAAGTCCGCCCACTGTTCAACCAGGCCCACCAGGCCAGCGGCGATCAGCCCCGTGCCCTGGCCAACGGCGTGCTGATGTATGCGCGGCACATCGACCAACTCGACCAGTTGGGCGATCTGGTGGCGAAGATCATCAATAAACACGTGGCCCTGCAAATCCTCCCGGAACACTACCCGATTGTCGGTACCTGTCTGCTGCGGGCGATTGCCGAAGTGCTGGGCGAAGAAATCGCCACGCCTGAAGTCATCGCGGCATGGGGCGCGGCTTACGGTCAATTGGCCGATATTCTGATCGGTGCCGAAACCAGCATCTACGATCAGAAAGAGCAGGCACCGGGCGGCTGGCGCGGGGCGCGGGAGTTCATCGTTGCCGGCAAGGTCGAGGAAAGTGCGGAAATCATCTCGTTCTACTTCGAACCGGCCGACAAAGGTCCGATCCTCGCCGCTGAGCCGGGCCAGTACATCGGCATGAAACTGATCCTCGACGGTGAAGAGATTCGTCGTAACTATTCACTGTCGTCGCTGACTTCCCAATCGGACAACGGCCAGTACCGCATCAGCGTCAAACGCGAAACCGGCGGCCGGGCCTCCAACCATTTGCACGATCAACTACATGTCGGCGCGAGCATCCAGCTGTTTCCGCCCTCGGGCGAGTTCACCCTGACCGCCAGCGACAAACCGCTGGTGTTGATCAGCGGCGGTGTGGGCATTACCCCGACCCTGGCGATGCTCGAAGCGGCGCTGGCGACCGAGCGGCCGGTCCACTTTATTCACTGTGCCCGTAACGGCAGCGTGCATGCGTTCCGTGACTGGATCGACGGGTTGGCCGCGCGTCATCCGCAGCTCAAGCGCTTCTATTGCTACGCCGAAGACGATGGCGTGAGCCCGGCGGCGGACAAGGTCGGGTTGTTGAGTCAGGAACAACTGGGCGCGTGGTTGCCGCAGCAGCGCGACCTGGACGCTTACTTCCTCGGGCCGAAGGGCTTTATGGCGGCGATCAAGCGTCACCTCAAAGCGCTGGGCGTGCCGGAGAAGCAGAGCCGTTATGAGTTTTTTGGGCCGGCTTCTGCGCTTGAGTAAGTCGATGTGATGGGGTGAACCCGCAAAGATCGCAGCCTGCGGCAGCTCCTACAGGGATCGCATATACCCGTAGGAGCTGCCGCAGGCTGCGATCTTTTGATCTTGTTGTTCAAAACTTAATCCCTTCTTAACCGGCCTATCGTCTATTCCCCGACATCTACCGGCGCGCACCTGGCTCTCAACCGTCACGGTCTGCGTGTAGACTTCCGGCAATCGATATCTAGAAGGGAAACGCGATGAGTGACGAAACAATGCGGCTGGGCCGTGAGCGGCGCTTTCTGGTTTTGCTGGGCATCATCTGCCTGGCGCTGATCGGTGGGGCGCTGTACATGCAGGTGGTTCTGGAAGAGGCGCCGTGCCCGCTGTGTATCCTGCAGCGCTATGCCTTGTTACTGATCGCGCTCTTCGCCTTTATCGGCGCGGCCATGCGCACCCGCCGCAGCATTACGGTGTTTGAGGTGCTGGTGGTGATCAGCGCACTCGGTGGCGTCGCAGCGGCCGGGCATCACGTTTATACCCAGTTCTACCCGGCGGTCAGCTGCGGCATTGATGTGCTGCAACCGATTGTCGATGGCTTGCCGCTGGCGAAGATTTTCCCGCTGGTGTTCCAGGTCGACGGCTTCTGCTCCACGCCGTATCCGCCGATCCTCGGCCTGTCGCTGGCGCAGTGGGCGCTGGTGGCGTTTGTGCTGGTGGTGGTGCTGGTGCCGTTACTGGTGTCGCGTAACCGCAAGGCAATCCGCTAACCCGTCGCGTTAAAAAAGCGCCCCGGTTCTCGTAAAGAGGACCGGGGCGTTTTGCGTTTCAGGGCTCTGGCAAAAGACCTTGATTGAAAACAAGGAGAGGGGTGTGACGTGTGCGACATGTTGTCACAGCTCGAGTGTCGCAAGGCATTACAAGCGCTCGAATTGGTGCATAGCTAAGCAATGAAACGAGCGGCTCGGGGCGTCCGTCCATTCAAGCGCTGTCACGGGTAAACAGGCAGTTTTAACAGGCCCCGGCGAACCGCTGGAACCCTGCCATGTCGGGGGTTTGGCAGGGGTGGGGGAAGGCAAAGCGCCATGAAGGCTGTCTGAACTGCGGGTGGTAGCCCCACAAATTTTGGTGTTTTTGTTGAGAATTAATTTCGATACCATGCTGAACTTTTGCAAAATCCGTTAATGATTGTTGCTGGAACGGATAAAAATTATTTCGAGATGAGACATGGTTTATACAACGCTACGTATCTACAATCGCCCGCACTGAATTCCCGGCACTGCTCTCGTCTGAGCAGAATAGGGCGTCGAGAAGCCTAGCGGCTTTATGCGACCCCCAGGTGTCGGTGCCTTTCCGACTATCCGCACCAAATGGAATTGGTCTGTAACAAGGCCTTTGACCACGAATTCGAATAAGAACTCACCGCTAGCCCAGGATTTGTCGAACAGCGTCTGACGCGCGACGGGCAGCCCTTATTCAATCCAAGAAAAATGCCAACCCTTGGCAGGGTGAAGTGTTGGCGATCAAAACCCAACTGCATTGCGCAAGCTGCTTTAGAGGTCGTGAGATGAGTAAAAACAGGTACCCCAGACTACTAGGCTTATTGCCGCTGCTCGGCACGTTGCTGCTGTCAGGCTGCAACATGACCTTGCTCGACCCCAAGGGCCAGGTGGGCCTGGATGAGCGAAACCTGATCATCACCGCAACGCTGCTGATGCTGTTGGTCGTTGTGCCGGTCATCGTCATGACGTTCCTGTTCGCCTGGAAATATCGCGCTTCCAACCAGGACGCGGTCTACGCGCCCAAGTGGTCGCACTCCACCAAGATCGAAATCGCGGTGTGGGCTGTTCCGGTCCTGATCATCATTGCCCTGGGTTACGTGACCTATAAGTCGACCCACGCACTGGACCCGTACCGTCCGCTGGATTCCGACGTCAAGCCGATCACCGTTGAAGTGGTCGCCATGGACTGGAAATGGCTGTTCATCTACCCGGAACAAGGCATCGCCACCGTTAACAAACTGGTGTTCCCGGCTAACACGCCAATCAACTTCAAAGTGACCTCCGACACCGTGATGAACTCGTTCTTCATCCCGGGCCTGGGCGGCCAGATCTACGCGATGGCGGGCATGCAGACCAAGCTGCACCTGATTGCCAACCAGAACGCTGAATTCGACGGTATCTCGGCCAACTACAGCGGCGCGGGTTTCACCGGCATGAAGTTCAAAGCTATCGCCACTTCCCAGGCGGATTTCGATGCCTGGGTCAGTGATGTCAAGAAGGCACCTAAACAGCTGGAAAAAGCTGAATACGAAGCCCTTTCCAAACCAAGCCAGAACAACCCAGTCGAACTCTACGCCTCGTTCACGCCAAACCTGTTCCAGATCATCCTCGACAAGTACGAAGGCATGAAACCGGGCAAGCCAATGCACCACGAAGGTAAAGAGCACGAAATGGCCGCCATGGAAGGGATGGACATGAGTTCGCATTCAGCTGCCGGGGCAGAGGAGTAAACGATGTTTGGTAAATTAAGTTGGGAAGCGATCCCGTTCCACGAGCCGATTGTGATGATTACCATCGCCATGATCGCGCTCGGCGGTCTGGCGGTATTCGGGTTGATCACTTACTTCAAGAAGTGGACCTACCTGTGGACTGAGTGGCTGACGTCGGTCGACCACAAGAAAATCGGCGTGATGTACATCATCGTCGCCATGGTCATGCTGCTGCGCGGTTTTGCCGACGCCATCATGATGCGTTCCCAGTTGGCCATGGCCACCGAGGGTTCGCCTGGCTACCTGCCGCCTGAACACTATGACCAGATCTTCACCGCTCACGGTGTGATCATGATCATCTTCATGGCGATGCCATTCTTCACCGGCCTGATGAACCTTGCAGTGCCGCTGCAGATCGGCGCGCGTGACGTTGCCTATCCATTCCTGAACTCCTTGAGCTTCTGGCTGCTGGTTTCCGGCGTCGTGCTGGTGAACGTGTCCCTGGGTGTCGGCGAATTCGCCCGTACCGGTTGGGTTGCGTATCCGCCGCTGTCGGAACTGGGCTACAGCCCGGGCGTTGGTGTTGACTACTACATCTGGGCATTACAACTGTCCGGGCTCGGGACGACATTGACGGGGGTCAACTTCCTGGCCACCGTGCTGAAAATGCGTACTCCGGGCATGAAGATGATGGACATGCCGATCTTCACCTGGACCTGCACCTGGGCCAACGTGCTGATCGTGGCATCGTTCCCGATTCTGACCGCTACCCTGGCACTGCTGACGCTTGACCGTTACATGGATTTCCACATTTTCACCAATGAACTTGGTGGCAATCCAATGATGTACGTCAACCTGTTCTGGGCCTGGGGTCACCCCGAGGTTTACATCCTGATTCTGCCGGCGTTCGGGGTCTTCTCCGAAGTCATCTCGACCTTCTCCGGCAAGCGTCTGTTCGGCCACCACTCGATGATCTACGCCTCGGGCGCGATCTCGATCCTGGGCTTCATGGTCTGGCTGCACCACTTCTTCACCATGGGGTCGGGGGCCAGCGTCAACGCCTTCTTCGGCCTGGCGACGATGCTGATTTCGATTCCGACGGGGGTGAAGCTATTCAACTGGCTGTTCACCATCTATCGCGGTCGTCTGCAGTTCACCAGCCAGGTGCTCTGGACCCTGGGCTTCATGGTGACCTTCGCCATCGGCGGCATGACCGGCGTACTGCTGGCCATCCCGGGTGCTGACTTCGTGTTGCACAACAGCCTGTTCGTGATCGCTCACTTCCACAACGTGATCATCGGCGGCGCGGTATTCGGCTACATCGCCGGTTTCGCTTTCTTCTTTCCTAAAGCGTTCGGCTTCAAGCTGCACGAAGGTTGGGGCAAGGCAGCGTTCTGGTTCTGGATCTCGGGCTTCTTCGTCGCGTTCATGCCGCTCTATGCACTGGGCTTCATGGGCATGACCCGTCGTCTGAACGCCACTACCAACCCTGAGTGGGTGCCTTACCTGCATGTTGCAATGTTCGGCGCGGTCATGATCGCCGTCGGTATTGCCTGCCAGTTGATCCAGCTGTACGTCAGTGTGCGTGACCGCAAGAAGCCGGAAAACATGTGCGAACACGGCGACCCGTGGAATGCCCATACCCTGGAATGGTCGACCTCCTCGCCACCGCCGTTCTACAACTTCGCGGTACTGCCAAAAGCACCAGGCATCGACCCGTTCACCGAAGCCAAGGAAAACGGTACGGCGTACCAGACTCCGGTCAAGTACGAGCCGATCCACATGCCAAACAACACCGCGACCGGCCTGGTCATGGGTGCTCTGTTGACCGTGTTCGGTTTCGCGATGATCTGGCACATCTGGTGGATGGCCATCTTCGGCCTCGCTGGCACCGTGATCTACTTCGTGATCCATGCTGCCCGTGATGACCAGGGCTATATGGTGCCGGTCGACGTGATCGAGCGCATCGAAGCCGAGCAGCACAAGCGTCTGGTAGCAGCCGGGAAAGTCCCTGCTGGTGCCACCCGTGTTGAAACCTCGTTGGAACAGGCTTAAACCATGTCGAACTTAGTGACCAATGCTGGACACACCCATGTCGATGAACATGGGCACGATGACCATCACCACGACTCGGGCGAGATGACCGTATTCGGTTTCTGGCTCTACCTGATGACCGACTGCATTTTGTTTGCGTCGATCTTCGCGGTGTACGCGGTACTGGTTAACAACGTAGCGGGTGGCCCGTCGGGCCACGACATCTTCGAGCTGCCGTACGTGCTGGGCGAAACCGCCTGCCTGTTGCTCAGCTCGATCACCTACGGCTTCGCCATGCTGGCGTTGTTCAAGGGCAACAAGAAAGCGGTGCTGGGCTGGTTGGCCATCACGTTCCTGTTCGGCCTGGGCTTCATCGGCATGGAGATCAACGAGTTCCACAAGCTGATCTCCGAAGGCTTCGGCCCTAGCCGCAGCGGCTTCCTGTCCGGGTTCTTCACCCTGGTCGGCACCCACGGTCTGCACGTGACCAGCGGTCTGATCTGGATGGCGATCATGATGTATCAGGTCAACAAGCACGGCCTGACGTCGACCAACAAGACCCGCCTGAGCTGCCTGAGCCTGTTCTGGCACTTCCTGGACGTGGTCTGGATCTGCGTATTCACCGTTGTTTACCTGATGGGGACCCTGTAATGGCTAATGCACATTCCCACGATAGCCACGACGCCGGCCACGGCAGCGTAAAGTCTTACGCCATCGGCTTCATCCTGTCGGTGATCCTGACGATCATTCCGTTCGGCCTGGTGATGTACCCATCGCTGCCGAAAGTCTGGACGCTGTGGATCGTACTGGCCTTCGCCGTGATCCAGGTGCTGGTTCACCTGGTGTACTTCCTCCACCTGGACCGCTCCGCCGCCCAGCGTAACAACGTGATTGCGTTTGTCTTCGCTGCGATGGTGATCGTCCTGCTGGTTGGCTTGTCGCTGTGGATCATGTTCAGCATCCACACCGTCATGATGGCGCACTGAGGAAAGTCCGGATGTCCTTTAAGCACTTTATCCAAATCACCAAACCGGGGATCATTTTCGGTAACGTGCTTTCTGTGGCGGGCGGATTTTTCCTGGCCTCGAAAGGGCATGTCGATCTGGCCATCTTCCTGGCCGCCATGATCGGCACGTCCCTGGTGGTGGCTTCCGGTTGCGTGTTCAACAACTGCATCGACCGCGACATCGACCTGAAGATGGAACGTACCAAGAACCGGGTGCTGGTCCAGGGCTTGATCTCCCTGAAACTGGCCCTGATCTACGCGACCGTCCTGGGCATTGCCGGCGTTGCACTGTTGTACAAGGTGGCTAACCCGTTGGCTGCGCTGTTTGCGGTGATCGGTTTCGTCATCTACGTCGGCTTCTACAGCCTGTACCTCAAGCGCAAGTCGGTTCACGGCACGCTGGTGGGCAGTCTGTCGGGGGCGATGCCGCCGGTGATCGGCTACGTCGCCGTGACCAACAGTTTCGACATGGCCGCGCTGACCCTGCTGGTGATGTTCAGCCTGTGGCAGATGCCGCATTCCTACGCCATCGCGATCTTCCGCTTCAACGATTACCTGGCCGCATCGATTCCGGTGCTGCCCGTGAAGCGCGGGATCGAAGTCGCCAAGAAGCACATCCTGCTCTACATCCTGGCGTTCCTGGTCGCGACCCTGATGCTGACCTTCAGCGGCTACGCCGGCATGAGCTACCTCGCCGTCGCCGCCGCCATGGGTATGTACTGGTTGTACATGGCCTGGACCGGCTACAAGGCAGTGGATGACACGGTCTGGGCACGCAAGCTGTTCGTGTTCTCGATCTTCACCATTACCGCGTTGAGCGTGATGATGTCGCTGGACTTCAAAGTGCCGAGTGAGCTGTTGCTGACTTATGCGCCTTAAGGTTTAGCCGCTGTACGAAAAACCCCGCTTTCGAGAGAAATGCGGGGTTTTTTATTGAGGTTTTTCTGAAGGATTGAGTTGTCCCATTCGCGAGCAAGCCCGCTCCACTGTGGGAGCGGGCTTGCTCGCGAATGCTGCGATGAGGTGCATCAGGAAAACTCAGCGGTCGAGCAACCGAAAGAACCGCTCACGCACCTGCGGATGATCGCTGTGCGCCACATTGAAACGCAGGTGCTGGCTCGCATCGGGGGCTTTGCTGAGTAAGGTCCCAGGGGCCAGAACGAGGTCATTCTCAAGTCCTTTTTTCGCCAGGGTTTCGGCGTGCAGCCCCTCCGGCAAGCGGGTCCAGATAAACAACCCTTCGCCGGGCAGGGAAGACACCGAGCAACCCGCCTCGATCAGCCAGCGTGATACCCGACTGCTCGATTCATAAAGCCGATCCACCGTGCGCCGCGTGTGTTTGGCGTAGCTGCCGTTGCTGAGCATTGCGCACGTAATCTGCTCCGCCAATTCCGAGGTCACGCCGCCGCAAGCCATTTTCAGGGTGGTCAGCCGGGCCGCCAGTGGCGGTGACAGCACTGCATAGCTGACACGGCTGTTGGCGGTCAGAGTCTTGGAGAATCCGGAAACGTAGCTGACGTTGTCCAACCCGCTCGCGGCCAGACGCGGGGTGCGCCGCTGTTGAAGGTCGCCGTACAAATCGTCTTCCAGAATATGAAAGCCGTAGCGATGGCTCAGCTCCAGCAACCGGTACGCCTGCGCCGGGGAGAACGAATGCCCGGTCGGGTTATGCAGCGTGCTGTTGGTCATATACAGCACCGGTTTGTGGGCAATCACCTGTTGTTCGAACGCGTCCAGGTCCATGCCGTCGCACTGGCGGGCAATGGTGACGACCTTGGCGCCATGCAGCGCCAGGTTGGCGTGCATGTTGAAGTAGCAGGGGTCGTCGAGCAGTACGGTGTCGCCGGGTTTGATCAGCAGGCGCATCAGCAGGTCGATGGCCTGCATGGTGTTGCCGGTGGTGATGATTTGCTCCACCGGTACCTCGATACCGAAACCGGACAGTTTGACCCGCAACGCCTCGCGCAGCGGCAGGTAACCGCCGGCCACGCCGTACTCCCCCATGCGCAGGGCCGTGGCGCGCAGGGTGCTGCGCACGGCTTTGAGCAGCTCTTCGGCGGGCAGCCACGAGGAAGGTAAAAAGCCGCAGCCGGGACGCAGGGCGCCGTTGTCCAGCAGCAATGCGCGGCGAACGACGCTGAGGGTGTCCTGGGGTTGCAGGTCCGGGCCGGCGTCGGTCGCGATTGCGAAGCTGGCGCGGTGCACGTAATGCCCCGATCCCTGGCGTGACACCACCAGCCCCTTGGCCCGCAAGTGGTCGAGGGCCTCCACGACCGTGGACTTGCCCACCTTCAATAGTTCGGAGAGTTCGCGAATCGGCGGCAGTTTGGCACCGTGGGGCAAGCTGCCGTGGTCGATGGCGAAGGACAGTTGATCGACAATCTGCTGCACCAGCGGCACGCCCGGCTGAAACTCGATGGCGGCGATCACCGCGCGTTGAGCCTGCATTTTACTGGTCTCCCTGGCAGTAAAGTTCGCTGGATTCTATACGAACTTGCCCTGATCAAGACAAGCGTCTGTGCCTACCATCAACGGCGTTTTTTGCACGATTGATCAAGAAGGTTCAGCACAATGATTAAGCCAACCACCCGCGACGAACGCTTCATCGAACTGGCCAAAGAGCTCGGTTTTGATATCTACGACGAAAACGCGGCCGGTGGGCATTACGCGCCGCTACTTCGACATGGCGACGAGCTGTATGTCAGTGGCCTGGTGCCGCGAATGAACGGCAAGATCCATTACCCCGGACGAGTGGGGCTGGAGCTCAACCTGGCGGATGCTCAAGCGGCCGCCAGCATCAGCGCCGTACGTGCATTGGCGCTGATCCTGGATGCGGTCGGGTCGCTGGACAACGTCAAGTCACTGGTTCGCATCACTGTGTACGTGAAATCCACCTTTGATTTTGTTGATCTCAGTGAAGTGGCCAACGGCGCGTCGGATGTCTTCACGCAGGTACTGGGCGAGGCGGGCAAACACACTCGAACCACGGTTGGTGTGTATCAACTGCCGAAAAATGCGCCGATTGAAGTGGACCTCATCGCCGCCCTGCATCCCTCTGCGCAGTAAAACATCGCGTATTAAAAAGCCCCGCTTTCGACAGAACGCGGGGCTTTTTCATTCAAATGCGCAGTGAACAGAAGCCTTGGGCTAATCTGTCGAAAGTTGGGATGAATAATGGATGTATGAAGAGGTGGGGTGGAGGGGAATGACTGACCACATGACGTGCGATGAACGCTTTATCGCCCTGGCAACGGAGCTCGGTTATGACATTTACGGCGAAAGTACCGTCGGCTGGCATTTCGAACCGTTGGTTCGGCATAACAACGAACTGTATGTCAGTGGTCTGGTGCCGCTTATACATGGCAAGGTTCAGTTCCCCGGCAGAGTTGGTCTTGAACTGACCCTGGCCGATGCCCAGGTCGCCGCCAGCATCAGTGCGATGCGCGGTCTGGCCTTGATTGTCGACACCATCGGTTCGCTGGATAAAATCAAGTCGCTGCTGCGTGTCACGATTTACGTGAAGTCCACGGCGGACTTCGTTGACCTGGGCGAAGTGGCCAACGGCGCGTCGGATGTCTTCCGGCATGTGTTGGGCGACGCCGGGAAACATACGCGAACGACCATCGGGGTTTATCAACTGCCAAAAAACGCGGCGGTTGAACTGGATATGATCGTGGCGTTGCGTCCTCCGGCGTTGTGACCTCCCAGGCATAAAAAAGCCCCGCACTGAGCTTCAGGCGGGGCTTTTTGTTTTTGCAGCAGCGGCCCGGGGTGTTACTGGGCGGCGATGCTGTACCCATCGAACGCGGTTTGCTGTTGCAGCGCGGTGATGATGTTCTTGCGGTTGACCGCTTGTTCGGTCCCGGCGTTGTCGAGGAAGGTTTCGCTTTCCAGCTCCGCTTCGTCGCCTTCACCCACGAAGGTGAAACCGAGGAATTCCAGGGCCTCGCGGTCAACGTTCAGGCGCGAGCGCGGCGTGCGCAACGGCAGGGTGACGTTCACGCCATCCTTGCTGATGGTGAACACTTCGACTTCTTTCTTGGCCCGGGCGGTTTTGCTCTTGCCGCTGCTTGGGTTGCTGATGGCTTGATGGGTCTGGTTCAGCACTTTCAGCGCCAGGCCGTAGACGATTTCCTGGAACGCCGGGTCGTCCTTGAAGCTGGATAGAATACGGCTGATCGGGAACTTGCTGCTCAGGTCTTCGAGGGCGGCAATGTCGGACGCCTCGGCATCCTTGAGTTGCTTGAGTTCGCCCATCAGTTCGTAGGCTTTGTCGTCGTCGAAGCTGTCGTGAGCCTGGCGAATCGCGGTGCGCAGTTCGCGGATCTGGTCGCTTTCGCGGGTGGACTGGAAAGCGTCCAGGACCATCTCGCTGATGGTCTTGGCCTGGGGCACGTGCTGTGAAAGATTGATGGAGTTTTCGTATTCCGCTTTGGACGACAAGGTGACTACGGATTCAGCGGTGTTGGAATCGGACATTGAAATTTCACTACTTCTATAACTTGAGTTGAGGCGAGAAAGCACAGGGCCTTTTCTGGGGGCCTAATCTATTGGACCCGCGCTGTGTTGTCACGGCCCAACAGGCGAGCGGGCAATAATCCGGGTACGCCAGTCACCCCGTAGGAGCTGCCGAAGGCTGCGATCTGTTGATCTTCAGCACCTTCAGCATTGCCCAAGATCAAGATCAAAAGATCGCAGCCTTCGGCAGCTCCTACGTGGCTGTCATTGGCTTCAGGGATTGGAACACTCGCGCTAGCGCTCGATTATTTTCCCGGCGTATTCAGGTTCATCGAGCGAACCACCCCTTGTTCCGCCGTTTGCTCGTCCACCGGCAGCGTGAAGCGGAACGTCGCGCCACGTCCCGGCACATCGATCAACTGGATGTCGCGGCCGTGCAATTGCAGGATTCGATGCACGATCCGCAACCCCAGCCCACCGTCGCGGCGTGCGCCGCCAATGTTGAACGGCCGCAGGAACAGCCCTTCGCGCAATTCGGCGGCGATGCCGGGGCCGGTGTCGCTGATTGTCACTTCGACGAACGCGCCTTGGGGCCGCAGGCTGAGTTCGATTTCACCGCCCTGGGGCGTATGACGCAGGGCGTTGTCGAACAGGTTGGTCAGCACTCGCTCGATCAACCCGAGGTCGGCGCACGCGGCGGACACGTTGGGCGCAAACGTTGCCTTGAGCTCCACCTGACGCGCTTCGGCGGTGAGTTCGAACTTCTGGAAGATGTCCTGCACCAGGTCGGTCATGGAAAACCGTTCCAGTATCGGTTGCACAAAACCGTGTTCCAGCCGCACCAGTTCCAGCAACGATTGCGCAAGGCCACCGACCTTGCGGCTTTGATCCAGGGCGATGCCCAGGTAGCGGCGGCGGTCGGCGGGGGACAGCGTGGCATCCTTGAGCGACAGGGTTTCCAGGTAACCGTGCAGCGAGGCCAGCGGCGTGCGCAGGTCGTGGGAGATGTTCGCTACCAGTTCGCGGCGCTCCTGATCCTGGCGGGTCAGCGAGCGCCATTGCTCGCTGAGGCGGGTTTGCATCTGCCGGAACGCGGCGTCGAGGATGGCAATCTCATCGTGACTTGCGACTTTTTCGACCGGGCCTGCGGTGGCTGGCGAGACGGGGACGCCATCAATGTCGAACTGGCTGACGGTTTCGGTCAGGCGGCGCAACGGCCGGGTGATCAGGGCAAACGCGGTAAGACCGGCAATCAGGCACAGCAGCGCCACCAGACCGATGGACAGCAGCGCCGTATTGAGCGCGGCGCTGGTGGCACCGCGTTCGGCGAAACGGTCATGTTCTTCGCTGAGCAATACCACATACAAATAGCCAGCGGGTTTGCCGTCGACTTGCAACGGCGCGGCACTGAAGACTTTGCGGCCATCGACGCTGCGCGGGTCGTCGCCAAGGATCGGCAAGGCATCCCCCTTGAGCAGTCGCTGAATCGGTAGCAGATCGACTTGCTCGCGGCGTATCCGCCCTTCAGGCGCGGCGCTGCCGACAATCCGTCCCTGGGTGTTCAGCAGGTAAACCTCGACGCTCGGGTTGACCAGCATCAGTTGGCTGAACAGATCGCGCACGGCATTGGGCATCAGGCCTTTGGCGTCCATCAGCACCGTGTCGTGGGCGATGTGCTGGGCCAGGTCCCGGGACAATCCCTGGACCACTTCCTGTTCATGCATCTGGTTGGAGCGCACCTGCATCCATGCCGAGGTGCCGCAGCACACCAACAGCAACACGGCAAACACCAGGGACAGGCGCTGGGTCAGGGTCAATCTCATGGCTGGTCCTCGAGTGCCGCGAATTTGTAACCACGCCCCCACACCGTGAGGATGCGCACCGGTTGCGCCGGATCGGTCTCGATCTTGGCCCGCAGGCGATTGATGTGGGTGTTGACGGTGTGCTCATAGCCTTCATGGCTGTAGCCCCACACGGCGTTGAGCAGGTCCATGCGCGAGAACACCTTGCCCGGCTGGCGGGCGAAGAAATACAACAGGTCGAACTCCCGTGGCGTGAGGTCCAGGCGTCGTCCGTCGAGGGACACTTCCCGGGTGATCGGGTCGATGGACAGGCCATCGATGATCAGGCTGCCGGCGTCCATCTTCAGGTTGCGGGCCATGGCGTCGACCCGTCGCAGCAGCGCTTTGACCCGCGCCACCAGCTCCAGCATCGAGAACGGTTTGGCCAGGTAGTCGTCGGCACCGAGCTCCAGGCCAAGGATGCGGTGCAACTCGCTGGAGCGTGCGCTGGTGATGATGATCGGTGTGTAGCGGGCCATGGCGCGGGCGCGGCGGCAGATTTCCAGGCCATCGACGCCGGGCAGCATCAGGTCGAGGACCAGTGCGTCCCAGCTTCCTTGCTGCAACAGGCGCATGCCTTCGTCCCCGTCGGCGCAATGCACCACCTCGAACTGCTCATCGCGAAGATGCAGGCAGATAAGGTCGGCGATATGCAAATCGTCCTCGACCACCAGGACGCGTTTTGTCTGTTCCATGAAGCTCAATCCTTTGCAGCGAATGGGCACATTGTGCGGGTTTTCCGGCGGGGGAGTTATCACGAATTGTTTAACTTCCCGTGAGGATTCGGCGATCAACCCAAGCCTAGGCTGTGTTCCATGACAGGCACCTGGAATTTTGGAGACGGCCATGTTTTCACGCAGACAATTTCTCTTAACAAGCGGCGGGCTGGGGGCTGCAGCCCTGGTGATCGGTGTATTGCCAAAATTTGCGGCCACCTCGGCGCTGGTCAGTGAGGCCAGCGCTGCCGACGCTTTCGAGGTGACGCACACCGACAGCGAATGGCGCGCCCTGCTCAGCGCCGAGCAGTACGCCATCCTGCGCAAGGAAGGCACCGAGCGGGCCTATACCAGCCCGCTGAATGACGAGCACCGCGCCGGAACGTTCGAATGTGCCGGGTGTGATCTGCCGCTGTTTTCATCCGAGACCAAGTTCGACAGCCGCACCGGTTGGCCGAGTTTCTGGCAGCCGCTGGACAACGCCGTGGCCACCCGCCAGGACCGTTCATTTGGCGTATTGCGCGAAGAAGTTCATTGCCGGCACTGTGGTGGGCATCTGGGCCATGTCTTCGACGACGGGCCGAAACCGACGGGCCTACGTTACTGCATGAATGGCCTGGCCATGACCTTCACCCCAAAAACAGCGTGATCCGCCGATATTTCCTTTCTCTCACTTGATGCAGGTAGACGCCATGTGGCTTCTGATTCTTTCTTATCTCGGTGGTGTGCTGACGATTGTCAGCCCCTGCATTCTGCCGGTATTGCCGTTTGTCTTCGCGCGCACCGGGCAGCCCTTTATGAAAAGTGGTTTGCCGCTATTGGCGGGGATGGCCATGACCTTTGCGCTCGTCGCCTCGCTGGCGGCGGTGGGCGGCGGTTGGGTGGTACAGCTCAATCAGTACGGCCGCTGGCTTGCATTGGTGTTTGTGGCGCTGTTCGGCCTGACACTGTTGCTGCCACGGCTGGCTGACCGTTTGACCCGGCCGCTGGTGGCGGCTGGCAGTCGATTGTCGGAAGTGGCGGGGGCCGACGCCCGGCCGCGTCCCGGTGCTTCGTTTCTGATCGGTGTGGCCACGGGCCTGCTATGGGCGCCCTGCGCCGGGCCGATTCTGGGGCTGGTGCTGACCGGTGCGGCGCTGCAAGGCGCAAGCATCGGCACCACGTTGCTGTTGCTGGCCTATGCCGCCGGTGCGGCAACTTCCCTGGCCGTGGCGCTGTTGCTCGGCGGTAAGGTGTTCGCCGCGATGAAGCGCTCGATCGGCGCTGGCGAATGGGTTCGGCGCGGACTTGGCGCGATGATGCTGGCAGGTGTGGCCGCCATCGCTCTGGGGCTGGATACCGGGATTCTGGCTCGGTTTTCGACAGCGTCCACTGGCGGTATCGAACAGGCTTTGGTCGGGCGTCTTGCCGGTAAATCACCGATTAACCGCGAGGCGATTCCGGTTACGGACGGCGTCATGCCAGTGGCAGACAAAGCCCCCGGCACGCTCCCGATTGAAGGCAACCTTCCACCGCTGGACGGCGCCGTGCAATGGCTCAACTCGCCACCCCTCACCGCCGAAGCGTTGAAAGGCAAGGTTGTGCTGGTGGATTTCTGGACCTACTCCTGCATCAACTGTCTGCGCACCTTGCCGTATGTGAAGGCCTGGGCCGAGAAGTACCGTGATCAGGGCCTGGTGGTGATCGGCGTGCATGCGCCGGAGTTTGCTTTCGAACGCAATGTCGGCAACGTCACCAAAGCCATGAAGGACCTGGGGATCAACTACCCGGTGGCCATCGATAACGATTTCAAGATCTGGCGTGCGTTCAACAACGAGTACTGGCCGGCGCATTACTTTGCCGACGCTCAGGGGCGCATCCGCTATCACCACTTTGGCGAAGGCGAATACGCCGAGTCAGAGCGCGTGATTCAGCAATTGCTGAAGGAGGCCGGGGCGAAGCAGGTCGCGGACGGTCTGATCAATGCCAGTGCCGAGGGTGTGCAACTCGCCCCGGACATGAAGGAAGTCCAGTCGCCGGAAACCTACGTCGGCTATCAGCGTGCGGAGAACTTCGTCCCGGAAAAAAGTCTCGCGGCGGACAAGGTTGCTACGTACAGCCCACCGGCCCAACTGGCCCTGAACAACTGGAGCCTGGGCGGGCAATGGAAGGTCGGTTCGGAGCGTGCCACTGCAAGCGCCCCGGCCAGCCGTATCGTCTACCGCTTTCATGCGCGTGATCTGCATCTGGTGCTGGGCCCTGGCACTGACGGCAAACCCGTGCGCTTCAAAGTGCTGATCGACGGCAAGGCCCCGGCCGAGGCCCACGGTACCGACGTGGCCCCCGACGGCAGCGGCAGCGTCACCGAACAACGGTTGTATCAGTTGGTGCGCCAGTCCGGCGATGTCACGGATCGCACCTTCAGCATCGAATTTCTCGATCCGGGCGTCTCGGCCTATGCCTTCACGTTTGGTTGATAGCGATCTCATTTTCCAAGGAGTCAGCCCCATGAAAACCTTATTCACCTGGCGCCGTACCTTGCTTGCTCTGGCGGCGGCCAGCGTCATTGGCCAATGCTCGGCGTTCTCTTTCGGTGCCGAAGACGCTGTGGTTATCGCGCCTCCCGCGCTCGACGAAACCACCCAGGCTCACAGCGAGACCGCCGTTTTTGCCGGTGGTTGTTTCTGGGGCGTCCAAGGGGTGTTCCAGCACGTCAAAGGGGTGAAAAAAGCCGTTTCCGGTTATGCCGGCGGCGCGGCCAACACCGCTCAATACGAACGGGTCAGCGATGGTGATACCGGTCATGCCGAGTCCGTCGAAGTCACCTTCGACCCGACTCAAGTCACCTACGGCACCCTGCTGCAAATCTACTTCTCGGTGGCCCACAACCCCACCGAGCTCAACCGCCAGGGGCCTGATAGCGGCACCCAGTATCGCTCGGCGATTTTCCCGGAAAACGCAGAACAGCAACGCGTCGCCCAGGCCTACATCACTCAGCTCGATGCCGCGCATTCGTTCAGCAAACCCATCGTCACCAAACTGGAAACCTACAACGGTTTCTACCCGGCCGAGGACTACCACCAGGACTTCCTCACCGAACACCCGACGTACCCGTACATCGTGATCAACGACATGCCGAAGGTGGCACAGTTGAAGCAGTTGTATCCGGACAAGTATCAGGAGAAAGCCGTGTTGGTGAAGGCAGGCTCGTAAACCTCAGGCAGGCGCAAAACCACTGTGGGAGCGGGCATGCTCGCGAAGACGGCATATCAGTCACATGCGCATTGACTGACACTCCGCGTTCGCGAGCAAGCCCACGTTTATTCGCGACGCGGACGCGCCATGGCAATGGTCGATACTTCAAAACCCAGGCCGGCGAAAAACTCCGAAGCACCTTCCCGACCCGCACACAAAACCTGCGTGATGTCAGAACTCTCCCCCAGCACGGATCTCCAGGGCAGCACTCATCCTGAAATCACGTTCTTGCCCATCACTTTCGACCGATACAGGGCCTGATCGGCCCGAGCCAACAGCCCGGTCTGTTGTTCTTCGTCAAAGCGCTGGACCACGCCAAAACTCAAGGTCACTTGAAAGTCCCCCACGGGCAGCAAAATCGTCAGTTCATGGCGGATTTTTTCCGCGACTGAACGAGCATCGGCCAGCGCCGTGTTGGGCAGGATCAGGATGAACTCGTCACCGCCCCAACGGGCCAGTAAATCGCCGTCACGCACGTGATGTTTCAGGCACTCAACCACCTGCACCAGCGCCGCATCGCCCAAGGCATGGCCGTAGTGATCGTTGATGATCTTGAAGTCATCGATGTCCATGGCGATCAGCGAAAGCGGTTGGCGAAAGCGCTGGGCGCGCTCGCATTCCTGGGGCAGAGCCTTTTCCAGGCGATAGCGGTTGGCGACCGAGGTCAAGGCATCGGTTTGCGCCAGTTTGCGGTTTTCTTCGAGTTGGATTTGCAGTTGCTGATTGACCCGGGACAGCTCGCGGGTGCGTTCTTCAACCAGCGCTTCGAGGGAGTGATTGCGCCGTTCCAGTTCTTCAAACAGACGCTTTTTGTCCTCGATGCTGCGGTGCGCCCCGACCATCCGCGCCACCGAGCCATCGGCATTGCGGGCCAGGATATAACCACGGTCTTCGATCCAGGTGTAACTGCCATCCTGCATACGGCAGCGATATTCGGCCTGATAGCCAGGCGCGCGTTGATTCAGGTAGTCATCGAACAGCGCCATGACCCGGGAATAATCGTCGGGGTGCATGACGGTTTCCCAGGTCAGCACGGTGTTGTCCAGGGAGTGCGGCGCATAGCCGAGCATTTCGTACCACCCGGGGTTGCGATAGACGAACCCGGTATTGGCGTTCCAGTCCCAGATACCGTCGCTGACCAGTTCCAGAATGGTGTGCAGCATGTCTTCGTTGAAGTCCGAGAGATTGAACTTCAACGACTCGATATTCGATGCGTCGCCCATCACCGCTCTCCCTGCCGCCCTTATATCGACGTAACTTGCCCGTCGAGCAGATTAGTCCATGGCGTATTGGTGCGGCTAGTGCTTGCCCCACATCTGCATGGCGAAGTCGACGAAGCTGCGCAATTTCGGCAAACGGTAGCGATCCTGGGCGTAGACCAGGTGCATTGGCCGAGTGGGCAGTTGGTAATCCTGCATCAGGGCCACCAGTTTGCCGTCCTTCAGGTCTTGCTCCACCAACGCGTCGGGCACCATGACGATGCCCATGCCGGTTCGCGCCGCTTGGTGCAGGCCCGCCGAACTGTTGATCAGCATCGGCCCGCTGACCGCCACCAGCACCTCGCCTTCGGGGCCGGTCAGTCGCCACTGTTTTTCCACTGAATGCCAGTCATCGCCGGCCGGGTAGGCAAAGGCCAGGCAGTCGTGCTGTTGCAGATCTTCGGGTTTATGCGGTGTGCCCCGGCGCGCCAGGTATTCCTTGGAGGCGCACATCGTCAGGGTGTAATCGATGAGCGGGCGGGCAATCATGTTGGACGGCTCGATGGCGCCCAGGCGAATCGCCGCATCGAAGCCGTTTTCCAGCAGATCCGGACGTCCGTTGGTAAGCACCACGTCCAGTTTGACCTGCGGACAACGCAAGGCAAATTCGCTGAGGGCGGGCGCGAGCCGCTCAGTGCCAAAGGTCAGCGGCGCGGTGATGCGCAGCGTACCGCTCGGTTCGTCGAGGGTTTGTTCGGCCAGCCGTTCGGAGTCGGCCACCAGCCCCAGCACTTCGAGGCAGCGCTGGTAATACGCGGTGCCAAATTCCGTCAGGCGCTGGCGCCGGGTCGTGCGGTTAAGCAAGCGCACACCCAGGCGTTGCTCCAGCGCACGCAGGTGATTGCCGACCATGGTCGTGGACATTTCGCACTGCAACGCGGCGGCGGTCATGCTGCCGGTTTCCACCACACGCACGTAAACGGTCATTGCCTGGAATAAATCCATTATCAAGCCCAGCTTTTAAATGATTGAAGTATTGCAGCGTTTATCCAGCTCAGGTGGCTAACCATACTGCAAAAACACTGACCATTGATGGAGCTTGATGTCATGACCGCCGCCTGCCTGATGAGCACTTACCAACCCCTGGCCCTGAGTTTCAGCAAAGGTTTGGGCACGCGACTGTGGGACCAGGCGGGTCGCGAATACCTGGATGCGGTGGCGGGTGTCGCGGTGACCAATGTCGGCCATTCCCATCCAAAAATCGTCACGGCCATCAGCGAACAGGCCGGGTTGTTGCTGCATACATCCAATCTCTACAGCATCGATTGGCAGCAACAACTGGCGCAAAAACTGACCCGGCTCGCGGGCATGGACCGGGCGTTTTTCAACAACTCCGGTGCCGAAGCCAATGAGACGGCGCTGAAACTCGCACGGCTTCATGGCTGGCACAAAGGTGTCGAGCAACCGCTGGTGGTGGTCATGGAAAACGCGTTCCATGGCCGGACCCTCGGTACCTTGTCCGCCAGCGATGGCCCGGCGGTACGCCTGGGTTTCAATGAGCTGCCGGGGGATTTCGTCAAAGTGCCGTTCGGCGACCTCAGCGCCCTGGATAAGGTGCAGCAAACCCACGGCCCAAGAATCGTGGCGATCCTGATGGAGCCGATCCAGGGCGAAAGTGGCGTGCAACTGGCGCCGGCCGGTTACCTCAAGGCTGTGCGCGAGCTGTGCAACCGGCGCTCGTGGCTGTTGATGCTTGACGAAATCCAGACCGGCATCGGCCGCACCGGCCAGTGGTTTGCGTTCCAGCACGAAGGCATCGTCCCGGACGTCATGACCCTGGCCAAAGGCCTGGGCAACGGCGTGCCCATCGGTGCGTGCCTGGCTCGGGGCCGCGCCCCGAGCTGTTCACCCCCGGCAGCCATGGCAGCACGTTCGGCGGTAATCCACTGGCCTGCCGGGTCGGTTGTACTGTGCTGGACATCATTGAAGAACAAGGCTTGCTGGAAAACGCCCGGCTGCAAGGCGAACGCTTGCTGGGCAGATTGCGTGTCGAACTGGCGGACGACCCGAACGTCATCGCGATTCGCGGTCAAGGCTTGATGATCGGCATCGAACTCGCCCAACCGATCCGCGACCTGACCCTGATCGCCGCCCGGGATCACGCCCTGCTGATCAACGTGACTCGCGGCAAAACCATCCGCTTACTGCCGCCGCTGACAATTGACGAGCGGGAAGTGGCGATGATTGTCAGAGGGGTTTGCCGGGCGCTGACCGCCGCCTGACCGCCCGCGATCCACGGTAGGAGCTGCCGAAGGCTGCGATCTTTTGATCTTGATCTTCGACGAGTCCGAAATCGCTGAAGATCAAAAGATCGCAGCCTTCGGCAGCTCCTACGGGAGGGGGGCGCCGCCAAATCTCTTGTGGCCAGGATTTGAATTTCCTCGTCCGCAAGTTATTGAACGATGTGAATAGGCGCTCAGAGTTGGCTCTGGAACTTAGTAGCTAAGCGATTTCATCGGTTTTTGATAAATCGGCCAAAATGCTCGTCTCGCTGATTCGCGGCTCTGTGAGTTTCGGATGGATTGCTTGCATGCTCCGGGTTCGAAAGGTTCACAGTATCGATGTGATCCTGAAAAGACGTTTCCGTGACCGCTGTAATCCCATTCCGATAATCATGTGATCACTCCTGAATCAATCCGAAATGACTCACACCCCTTGCCGCGCCTGCATGACCACCACCGCCATCACCAAGATTGACGAGCGGGAAGTGGCGATGATTGTCAGAGGGGTTTGCCGGGCGCTGACCGCCGCCTGACCGCCCGCGATCCACGGTAGGAGCTGCCGAAGGCTGCGATCTTTTGATCTTGATCTTCGACGAGTCCGAAATCGCTGAAGATCAAAAGATCGCAGCCTTCGGCAGCTCCTACGGGAGGGGGGCGCCGCCAAATCTCTTGTGGCCAGGATTTGAATTTCCTCGTCCGCAAGTTATTGAACGATGTGAATAGGCGCTCAGAGTTGGCTCTGGAACTTAGTAGCTAAGCGATTTCATCGGTTTTTGATAAATCGGCCAAAATGCTCGTCTCGCTGATTCGCGGCTCTGTGAGTTTCGGATGGATTGCTTGCATGCTCCGGGTTCGAAAGGTTCACAGTATCGATGTGATCCTGAAAAGACGTTTCCGTGACCGCTGTAATCCCATTCCGATAATCATGTGATCACTCCTGAATCAATCCGAAATGGCTCATACCCCTTGCCGCGCCTGCTTCACCCGCCAATGCCGAGCCTGCATAACCACCACCGCCATCACCAAGATTGACGAGCGGGAAGTGGCGATGATTGTCAGAGGGGTTTGCCGGGCGCTGACGGCCGCCTGACCGCCCGCGATCCACGGTAGGAGCTGCCGAAGGCTGCGATCTTTTGATCTTGATCTTCGACGAATCCGAAATCGCTGAAGATCAAAAGATCGCAGCCTTCGGCAGCTCCTACGGGGGGTATCAGGATGATCTGGCACGACGCGATTTGACCTTCTTGCGCCAATGCCGAACCAGCGCAACCACCACCGCCACCACCAAAACCCCCAGCGCAATCGGCAACCGATAAGGTTTCAAATTCCCCAACAAACCTTCGAGCGCCTCACCCGCCCAGTACCCGGCGCTGGCGAACACCGTGGCCCAAACCACCGCACCCACGGCATTCAACAGCGTGAACCTCAGTGGCGAGAGGCCGCTGGCGCCAATCACCATGGGCCCCACCAACCGCATGCCGTATAGAAAGCGCACGGCAAACACCGAGGTTGATGGGTAACGGGCGATCAAACCCGTCACTCGATCAATCGCCGCTTGTTGGCGTTTCAGTTTCGGCAACAGTCGCCCGCCGAAATAGCGTCCGCTCCAGAACAGCAACTGATCGCCCAACATTCCGCCCAGGCTGGCCCAGCCAATCACCGGCCACAAGTGCAGCAAATGTTGGTGAGCGGCCATGCCGCCCAGGATCAGGATGGTTTCGCCCTCCAGCAGACAGCCGAAGAACACCGCCCAATAGCCGTAAGTGCCGAGCAGATAATTGAGATCTAGGTGTTCAAACACGGCCGCTCCCCGAGACTTTCCACCAACCGGACCAGATAACCGTCCGGGTCCTGCACCAAAAATTCACGCTGGCCGACGTCCACCGCGTCCGCGCGATACCAGACATCGGCGCAAGGCCTAAACAACGGCCACTGAACTTCGGCCAGTCGCTGGAGGATTGGTTCGACTGAATCGACGGTTATTTGAAAGTTGATGCCACGGCCCAGCGGAGCGTCCAGCGCACCGGTCAACCATTGGCCCTCGCCTGGGTCGTATTGCTCGAGCATGAGCTGGATGCCCTGTTGATCGAGGTAGGCAAACCCCACCTCCGGGCGTTCGTAGGCGATGTTGAAACCCAGTAGCGAGGTCCAGAAGTGCAGGCTGTTCTGGAGGTCGGTGACCATCAGTTCGGGGACTAACTTGCTCCGTGCAAACATAAAACATCCTTGATAAACGGGTGACTGATTACTCCGGCGCAACCATTCGAGTGCGCGGCGAACCATCGGCGTTGTGTTGATAAATCTCTCGCGGCTGGCCCTTTTCATTGAACAGTACCTGGCCGATCCCCGCCGAGTTCCACAGGCGCTCACCTGCTTTGGCGTGTTCGGGGGTATGCGGAACGATGCGCATCAGCCGGCGTTTGGTAAACCAGTTCAACGGTGAACGCGGTGAGTAGAGCCAGCGGTTCAGGCGGTCGAACCATTCAAGCAGCGCCGGCGGGAATTCGTTTTTGATTCCGCTGCTGGTGATCTGCCAGATGCGCGGGCCGCCCTTGCGGTGTCGGATCAATACTTCATAGACGAAGGAATAATGCACATCGCCCGACAGCACCACGTAGTTACCGGGTGTGCGCGAGTGTCGGAAAATGTTCAGGATCACTTGAGCCGCGCCGCGATGGGCCATCCAGTTTTCGGCGTCCACCAGCAACGGATAACCGCACCAGCTAAACATCTTTTGCACGGTCTCGATCAACTTGACGCCGAAGATCGGCGCCGATGAAACGATGATCGCGGACGGGTGATCGAGCAGTTCCTGTTGCAACTCGCTGAGGGCTTCCCAGTCCAGCAGGCCGGAGGGTTGCTTGAGGTTCAGCTCGCTGCGCCAGCGTCGGGTGCGGGTGTCGAGTACCACCAGCGCCGGGGTGGTCGGCAGCACGTAATGCCAGTTCTGGAAGCTCAGCAATTGGTCGATCAAGGCGTCCTGGGCGGTGCTGTCGAGGTAGCGCTCGGTGGTGCTCAATGCGCGGGTTTTATCCAGCACCCCGGCAAACGCATCCGGGTTGTTGCCCCAGCCCTGGCACAGCATATAAGCGAGCAACGCATTGCCGATGATGCGTTTGGAGAACGGATGCCCGTAGGCCGTTTCCTCCCATTGCGCGGACAGGTTCCAGTCATCGGTCACGTCGTGGTCGTCGAAAATCATCAGGCACGGCAAGTGCGCCATCGCCCGGCCAACACCGTCCAGGCCAGCCTTGAAGGCGTCGATGCGGGTTTGTTCAAGGGCATAACGTTCAAGTCTTTCGGCCGTCAGCGCGGGTGGCTGCGGGTCGATCAGTGTCCAGGCGGTCGGGGACCAGACCAGCAAATACATCGCCATGACTTCAGCAAAAGTCACCAAATGATTGTCGGCGCTGCTGCTGGTGAAAATCGGCTTACGCGCACCGCCGAAAAATCGCTCGCGCAGGGTTTCATTGCTCTCAAGCGCCGGTAACAAATCCGCGCGGTGGTAGTAACTGGCCGGGTGTTCGTAGAGCGTGGCGCTGTCGCTGACCACGGCGCCTTCGAGGTGCTCGTCGAACAACCCCAGGCGCCGGATCAACGCATGGATCGCCCGCAGCATCGGCCCGGCGACATCGTCGGCGTAGACCTGATCGCCGCTCATCATCAACAGGGCAGGGCGCTCCATCGCGGTATGTTCCGCCGCCAACAAACGATCGACGCACAGCAAACCGTCGGCCGCCGGGTGATGAGGTTTACGGCAGGAACCGTGCAGCAGTTGATCAATTTTTGAGCGTAGGACGAAATTTGGCGAACGGGCATTGGCGTACAGCAAGTGCGGCGCCCAATCGGCGATGCCCTTGTTCTCAATCAACAGGTCGTAGTCGATCACCGTGTCCCAGGGCAGGGCGGTGTCCAGCGGCACATCGATCAAATGAACAAAGGCGTGGGTGCCGACGGAAATGACCGTGCATTGCCCGGCGTCCAGACGAATATCGCCGACACCTCGCACCCGCAACGTCAGCGACAACGCCTGCGACCCCACCAGCCACAACACCAGCCGCGTGGGCTCCAGACGCCGCAACAGCGGCCCGACCAGGACCGGGGGCAGGGATTGATGATCGTCGGGCAAAGGCATGGACATTCGGGTTCTGGCTGAAAAGAGTCGCGGGATGATAGCGCAGCTCATGTCCATGAATCGTTGCCGACACTTGTCAGGGGCTTGCGAATGCCCGCTGTCGCAAACGTGGCCGCAGGTTAGATGCCGAACAGCTTTCTAGGAAACCCTGTTTCATCCGGCAACCCAAGCGCTGCGAAAGGACAGCCGGGCACGACAGGTTTGGAGTCGATCACGTTCGCCACTTGGTATATCCATTGCGAATTCCTGCCGATGGCTTTGACGAGATACCAAAGCACGACGATCAGCCCGTAAAGACGGGTGGTTGCATTCGAATCAAGGGCAAGCTTTTGAAAGTATGGATCGTCAGGAACGATGGGCAGCGGGTTTGTTGAAACCTGATTCCAGATACGACTGTGGTGGGCGCAGCGGTTGCGTAGTGTATTGATTTCCTGAAGCCATTCTTTGAGGACTTTTGGATTGGTAAGGCCAAGCCGTCGACTGATTCTGTTGCGGTGAGTGTCTTTAAGTATTTCGAAATACTTCGATGCGGTTCCAAAGTCCCATGCCTCAATAACGACCCAAAAGGGCATGGCTTTGCGGTGCTGTCGATGCCATTCAATGCTGTCTTCGCGAGTGCGCTCGATCTGCTCGTTCTGACGCTTGAGCCACTCGGTCCAAATGTTGCGTGGTCGGCCCTGTCTGGTATTGAAAGTCTTGGTTTGCGAGGGGTTGATGAACCTGGCGTCTTGATAAGCCATGGGGTCGTGATAGCCGACTTCATGCGCAATCACCGATCGCACATGCACTTCAATACGTTCAATAGCGTCGAGCATTAGCTGTCGCAGTTTCTTATCGAACAGGTATAGGTCGAACGCGGAGTCGAACTGTGTGCCGGGCGTAAATTCATTGCGTCGTAGCGGCTTTTTGCTGACTTTGCACATGACCACGTTGTTGTCCGCATCGCGAAGGAACTCGCGACACGGATACCAAAACCCGCTCAGACGGTAGTAGCCGACCTGACTCAGCTTACGTTCAGCGCGAGTGGCGTCGGTGATTTGCATGCCTCGGCTGGCGAGCAGGGCAGACAGATTGCTATAGGATCGAAACGGTTTTGGAGGGGCTAATTGCTGCAACATTCCATGTCCCAGAAAAAAGAAGGCCCAAACATAATGCCGGACTGAGCCAGCACCAGAGGTTCGGGCGCGATTGCCGCAATTTTCTGCGAAGGCCTCGGCGCAGTCAACGCGGGGAGTTCCTCTTATGGCTGCATCAACCTCCCGATTTTGTTACCGGGCGTATACGTTCCCTTTTTCGAAATCAGGAGTGCAACCGGTCATCGGCTTTCATTACCGCCTCACCATTGGCCACCAACCACCGAAACACATCACTCACCGACACCGTATGACTGCGCTCAATCCACCGCACCACCGCCGGGCCGTAGTGTTCGGTGTAGCGGCTGAGCACCAGTTGCCGGCAGTCCGCTGACAGGCGCAGGGTGATTTCCCGACAGTGCAAGTGGGTCGCGTCTGGCCGGGTCAATCGTTGCTGCAGGATCAAACCTCTGTTTTCAGAAACCATCGGCGGAGGCTCCTGTGCATTGCGGCTGGGTTGTTTTCGGCGAGCCTTGCTTGCCATCAACCACATAAGCCGCCCGATGCTCGGCCACCACATTACGCAACGCACTGTAATAGTCCGGCAGTTTTTGCAGGCTGTCGGTCAGCGGCAAGGCTTCTGCGCGACCATCGACAATCCCGCCGACGGTGTTGAGGGTGGACAGCGTGTCCACGGTATCGCTGTTGTTGCCGAATGGATCGACCACAAAACTCAGGACCCGGCCGGCGGCATCGCGGCTGTTGGAAGTGCCGAACAACGGCAGTTCGACAATCGGCCCGTTGCCGATGCCCCACACGCCGAAGGTCTGGCCGAAGTCGGCGTTGTGGCGCGGGATGCCGACTTTGCCGGACACGTCGATCAAACCCACCACGCCGACGGTGGTGTTGAGCGCGAAACGTCCCAGGGTGTTGACCGAGCGCATCGGGTTGCCTTGCAGCAGGTCGTTGATAAGGACCTTGGGCTCGCCAAAGTTCGCCACGAAGTTATGCACACCTGTCTGGAAGAAGTCCGGTAAATAGCGATAGCCGCGAGCGACCGGCGCCAGGGCGTAGTCGTCGAGCACCCGGTTGAAGGCGAAGACGCCGCGATTGAGCGGCTCCGCCGGGTCGTATACCGAGTAATTGATTTCGGCGCAGGTCACGGTGGGTGATGGCGGTTGGCTGCCGCATCCCGCCAGCCCGGCGGCCAACACGGCAATCGAGGTGTTGCGGGCCAGCCAGGGAGCACACTTGAAAGGCGACATGGATGCAGGTCTCGGGAGGAATTCGCCGAGATGCTGAGCCCCGCGCCTTGCGCAAAGATGTCTGGTTTATTGCGCCGATGACGCTTTATTGCACGATTGAAATATATGACGGGCTGGCGTGAATGGTTTTAGATGGCGGTTCCATTCGGCCCTTAAGTGACCTGCGGTGAACAGCCTTTTAATTGTGGACGACGACCTTGAGGTCCTCGATCTGCTGAAAAAATTCTTCGTGCAGCATGGCTACAGCGTCGAAGTCGCCACCGACGGCGCGTCGCTGTGGGCGGCCATCGAGCGCCAGGCGCCGGACCTGATCATTCTGGACGTGATGCTGCCGGGCGACAGCGGGCTGATCCTCTGTCAGCAATTGCGCATTCGCCACGCCATGCCAGTGATCATGCTCACCGCCATGGGCGAACTCAGCGACCGGGTGGTGGGGCTGGAACTGGGCGCCGATGATTACCTGACCAAACCCTTCGACGCCCGCGAGCTGCTGGCCAGGGTGCGCGCCGTGCTGCGCCGGGTCGACGAGCGCCGGCCGGTCTTGCAGGAGCGCCCACGGCCGCTGATCGATTTCGCCGACTGGCACCTGGACGTCACGCGCCGGGAACTGCGTTCGCCGGACAACGTGATGATCCCGCTGTCGGCCGGCGAGTTTGACTTGTTGCTGGTCTTCGTCGAGCACCCGCAACGCATCCTCACCCGCGAGCAATTGCTGGACTTGGCGCGCGGGCACAGCCACGAGGCGTTTGATCGCAGCATCGACGTTCAGGTCAGCCGTCTGCGGCGCAAACTCGAAGCCGATACCAAGCGCCCGGCCATGATTCGCACCGTGCGCAATGGCGGATACCTGTTCACCCCCAGCGTGACGCGGCGATGAGTTGGCTCGCGCGGGTTCGCCAAGACACGGTGGCGCGCTGGATCGCGTTGACGATCATCCTCGCCATGCTTATTTCCCTGGCGCTCAACGGCTTGTTTATCCAGTTGGCCGGTGTGTGGGCGCGGCCGCCACTGACCGAAATCGGCTTGCTGGATAAAGCCGCCGCCATCACCCGCGTCATCGAAGCCGCCCCGGCGCCCTTGCGCAGCCAACTGGCGCAAGCCGTCAGCGATGAAGGTTTCACAGTCAGTTGGCACCTTGATCGGCACGACCTCAACCTGCCAGCGGTGCAAGACCCCATTTCCCATACCGGCATGAGGCTCCTGCAACCGCTGTTCAAATCCGCCGAACGACGCATCGAAGCCTACGAGCCGTCCGACTGGGCGGAGCACCCGGCAGACGCGCATTACGCGTTGGTGATCGAGCTGCCGGACGCTTCGTGGCTGATGTTCTCCGCGCCCTCGCGCAGTTGGGGGCTCGACGAGACACCGCGTTATTTGATTGTCATCCTGCTGGCGCTGATCTCGACGGCGCTGGTCGCGCTGATCGCTACCCGGCGCCTCGCCACACCCTTGCAGCGCTTTGCCGAAGGCGCCCGACGCTTTGGCAGTGATTTCCGCGCACCGCCCATCGAACCCCTCGGCCCTCAGGAAATCCGCCAGGCGATTCTGGCGTTCAACGCCATGCAGGCCCAGTTGCAACACTTCATCCGCGACCGTACGCAAATGCTCGCCGCCATCTCCCACGACCTGCGCGCGCCCCTGACGCGCATGCGCTTGCGCGGCGAATTCATCGAAGACGCCGAGCAACAGCAACGGCTGTTTCGTGATGTGGATGAAATGCAGGCGATGATCAACTCGGCGCTGGAGTTCTTCCGCGATGACGCGCGCCTCGAACCGGCCACCCAGTTTGACTTGGCGGAACTGCTGCAAACCTTGCTCGATGATTATCGGGACCAGGGCGTTGAAATTGCGTTCAGCGGGCCGCTGCGGCTGGTGTATTTCGGCCGGCCGTTGGGGCTTAAACGGGTGATGACCAACTTGCTCGATAACGCGATCAAGTACGCCAGTGAGCCGGTGATCGAACTGCAATCGAATGCCGGGCAGGTGCGGATCAAAATACTCGACCGTGGGCCGGGGATTCCTGAACCCAGCCTTGAACAGGTGTTTGTGCCGTTCTTTCGATTGGAAGGGTCGCGCAATAAGAGTACCGGTGGTGTTGGCCTGGGGTTATCGGCGGCGCGGGCGATTGTGTTGGAGCACGGCGGCGCGTTGAAGCTGCGCAATCGTTGGAAGGGCGGGTTGGAGGCGTTGGTGGTGTTGCCGGTTCAGGTGGGGTAATCCACGGGGCGATCCCAATCGCTTTCGGTCACTTCCTGAGTGACGGCGCTATGCCATCAGTTTTTCGTCTGCTAAGGTTCTGCCGCATAAATGGATCCACATCTCATGGAGTAGAAGATGTTCAAGTCTCTTACGGATAAAGCGCGAGCGTTGTCAGGCGGGATCGCCGACAAGGCCATGGCAGCCAAAGACAGTGTGTCCGGCAACTTTTCGGCAGGCACATCGAAGGCCTCGGAGTTTTTGGATAACAACTGGGGCAAGGTCGAAAACGTTTTGGTCAATGGCCTGCTGACCGTCACGGAAGAAAAGCTCAAAGATGATGAGGTCTTCATCATGCTGGTCGAAAAAGCTTATGAAATGCTGCCAACGCCTGTCCGTTTGATCCTCTCTCGTACGACGTTCATCAATCACACCCTGACCCATCGCGAAAGCCTGGTCGCCAAGTTGCAGGAGAAAAAAGCCCTGCGATTGCTCAACGACAGTGCGTTGACTGATCAGGCGTTGCTCATTGACGACAGCAGTGTGATTGCGACTGTTGAGGCCCCCGCAGTCGTGGTTGCCAAGGTCTGATCAAGACCACGGATAGACGTTCAAACAGAGAATTAACATGGACTTTAAATGGCGCCGCTTCATACAGATTGAAGCGATCCTCCTGCTGCTCATTACCCCGTTTTTTGCTCACGCGGACATTACCGAAGAAGAAGCCACTGCCAATTGCCTCAAGGTCAGCGAGTATTCCGCCAAGGGCGGTGAGTTTTACAAACTCAAGCAATACGCCAAGGCCCGGGAACAGTATCAGCAGCAGGCCGGCTGGTCTGAAAGCTGTCAGTTGGACGAAGATAAAGTCGCGATGGCCTACAACAACGTGGCACTCACTTACATCCACGAAGGCAATTACCTGAAGGCCCGGGCGTGGCTGAGTATTCTGCCGAACGACAAAAAGTCGCTCTTCAACCTTGGCAAGATCAGCGGCGAGATAAAAACCGCCCTCGAGAAACAGGCGAATAAACCGCAAGGGCTGTATTGGCAATACGCCGGGGCTGCGTTATGGAATTCCATGACGATCAAGCCACAAGGCAAGCAATACCAAGTTGATTTCGACGGTTATTACGCGGGGTTGATGGCGATGTATTACGGCCCTAATCTCGGTGAGTTTTCCACGGTATTAGCCTTTGCTAACGGCAAGGCGCATTACGCCATGAGTGGCGATGATGGCGACTGTGAATACGACTTCGACGTTAAAAAAGACTTGCTCACAGTAACGCGCACGGCGGGTGAGTCATGTGGTTTTGGCCACAATGTGGGTGCTGAAGGGCTCTATCAACGGGTCGATTTGTAGTTTGAAAAGATGGAAAGCCCCGAGCAATTCGGGGCTAATCCCAGGGTCGTTTAAACCTAAGCCTCCCAACCCGCCCCACTGACCGCCGCTTGCGCCAGCGGGTGCAAATCTTCCCCTCGATGCTCCGTCTGCCAGGCCAGCAATTCCTTGCGCATACCCGGCGTCCAGTACATCTGCAGATGATTACGCACGCCGAGTACGGCCAGTTGCTGGTCCGGTTCGCTGGAGAAGTACTGGGCGATCTGGTTGACCATTTTTATGAGATTTTCAGTGCTCATCGGCGTACCTCCGCTTTCGGCTGACGACGTTCGTTAAGCAGACGATGTTGTTCGTCGCTGAACGCTTGGTAACGTTTTTGCCACTCGGAAGGGTGATACACGCGGCTGACTTCCACTGCCGTGACCTTGTATTCCGGACAGTTGGTGGCCCAGTCGGAGTTGTCGGTGGTGATCACGTTGGCCCCCGATTCCGGGAAGTGGAACGTGGTGTACACCACGCCCGGCGCAACCCGTTCGGTGACCCGCGCCCGCAGTACCGTTTGCCCGGCGCGGCTGCCGATACCGACCCAGTCCCCTTCGTTGATGCCACGGCTCTCGGCGTCGGTCGGGTGGATTTCCAGGCGATCTTCATCGTGCCAGGCAACGTTGTCGGTACGCCGGGTCTGGGCGCCGACGTTGTACTGGCTGAGGATGCGCCCGGTGGTCAGCAGCAGCGGGTAGCGATTGTTGACCTTTTCCTCGGTGGGCACGTAGCCGGTGAGCATGAAACGACCTTTGCCGCGCACAAATTGCTCGATGTGCATGGTCGGCGTGCCGTCCGGGGCGGCGGCGTTGCACGGCCATTGCAGGCTGCCGTGGCGCTCCAGTTCGGCGTAGCTGACGTTGGTGAAGGTCGGCGTCAGGCTGGCGATTTCATCCATGATTTGCGACGGGTGCGTGTAGTTCATCGGGTAGCCCAGCGCGTTGGCGAGGGCCACCGTGCCTTCCCAGTCAGCCTTGCCGCCCAGGGGTTCCATGACCTTGCGCACCCGGGAAATGCGGCGCTCGGCGTTGGTGAAGGTGCCGTCCTTTTCCAGGAACGAACTGCCCGGCAAAAACACATGGGCGAACTTCGCGGTTTCGTTGAGGAAGATGTCCTGAACCACCACGCATTCCATGGCCGACAGCGCTGCCGTCACGTGTTGGGTATTCGGATCGCTCTGGGCAATGTCCTCGCCTTGGCAATACAAGCCCTTGAAGCTGCCGCCCAAAGCGGCCTCGAACATATTCGGAATGCGCAGGCCCGGATCAGGTTGCAGGGTGACGTTCCACGCCTGCTCAAACTGCGCCCGTACCACTTCGTTGGAGATGTGCCGGTAGCCGGGCAACTCGTGGGGGAACGAGCCCATGTCGCAGGAGCCCTGAACGTTGTTCTGCCCCCGCAGCGGGTTCACGCCTACGCCTTCACGGCCGATATTGCCCGTGGCCATGGCCAGGTTGGCGATGCCCATCACCGCCGTGCTGCCCTGACTGTGCTCGGTAACGCCGAGGCCGTAATAGATCGCCGCGTTGCCACCGGTGGCATAAAGGCGCGCGGCGGCACGGATGTCGGCGGGTTCCACGCCGCAGATGGCGCCAAGCACTTCCGGTGAGTTTTCCGCGCGGCTGACCAGTTCGCTCCAGCGGGTGAAATCGCTGCCCTCGCAACGGGCGTCGATAAACGCCTGATCGAGCAGACCTTCAGTGACGATCACATGGGCGAGGGCGTTGAGCATGGCGACGTTGGTGCCCGGACGCAGTGCCAGGTGCAGTTCGGCGCGGGCGTGCACCGAGTCCACCAGATCAATGCGCCGAGGGTCGATCACGATCAGCCGTGCGCCTTCGCGCAAGCGACGTTTGAGCTGGGAGGCGAACACCGGGTGGGCGTCGCTGGGGTTGGCGCCCATCACCAGGATCACGTCGGCCTGCATCACCGAGTCGAAGCTCTGGGTCCCGGCAGACTCGCCCAAGGTTTGTTTCAGGCCATAACCGGTCGGCGAGTGGCAGACCCGCGCGCAGGTGTCGACGTTGTTGTTGCCGAACGCGGCGCGCACCAGTTTTTGCACCAGATAGGTTTCTTCGTTGGTGCAGCGGCTGGAGGTGATGCCACCAATGGAATCGCGGCCGTAGGTGTGCTGCAAGCGCCGGAATTCGCTGGCGGCGTAGGTCACCGCTTCGTCCCAACTGACTTCCTGCCATGGGTCGCTGATGTGTTTGCGGATCATCGGTTTGGTGATGCGATCCGGGTGGGTGGCGTAGCCCCAGGCAAAGCGCCCCTTGACGCAGGAGTGGCCGTGGTTGGCCTGACCGTTTTTGTCCGGAACCATGCGTACAAGCTTGTCGCCTTTCATCTCGGCGCGGAACGAGCAGCCCACGCCGCAATAGGCGCAGGTAGTGATGACGCTGCGTTCAGGCTGGCCGAGTTCGACCACGCTTTTTTCCATCAGCGTCGCGGTCGGGCAGGCTTGCACACAGGCGCCGCAGGACACGCATTCCGAGTCGAGGAAGTTCTCGCCACCGGCCGCCGAAACCCGGGATTCAAAGCCGCGACCGGTGATGGTCAGGGCAAACGTGCCCTGGGTTTCTTCGCAGGCGCGCACGCAGCGGTTGCAGACGATGCACTTGCTCGGGTCGTAGTCGAAGTAGGGGTTGGAGGTGTCCTTCTTGTCGTCCAGATGGTTGTCGCCTTCATAGCCGTAACGCACCTCACGCAGGCCCACTTGGCCGGCGACGGTTTGCAGCTCGCAATTGCCGTTGGCCGAGCACGTCAGGCAGTCCAGCGGGTGATCGGAGATGTACAACTCCATGACGTTGCGCCGCAGCGTCGCGAGTTTCGGCGTCTGGGTGTGCACGCTCATGCCTTCGCTGACCGGGGTGGTGCAAGACGCCGGGTAGCCGCGCATGCCGTCGATCTCCACCAGGCACATGCGGCATGAGCCGAAGGCTTCGAGGCTGTCGGTGGCGCACAGTTTCGGAATGGTGGTGCCCATGAGCGCAGCGGCGCGCATCACCGACGTGCCTTCGGGCACGCTGATGCTGCGACCGTCGATGTTCAGGGTCACTTGCACGTCGCTGTTGCGAGCCGGAGTGCCCAGGTCGATATCGGTGTTCGGGTCGAAGAGGGTGATCATTGGTCGGCCTCCGAAGATTGCAGACCGAAGTCGGCGGGGAAGTGCTTGAGGGCGCTGACGACCGGGAACGGCGCCATGCCGCCCAACGCGCAGAGCGAACCGTATTGCATCGTGTCGCACAGGTCCTTGAGGATGATGGCCTGGGCATCACGACCGTTCTGGTCCGGCGCGGCCAGCAAGCGGTCGATCACCTCAACGCCGCGCGTCGAGCCGATGCGGCACGGCGTGCATTTGCCACAGGATTCCTCGGCGCAGAATTGCAAGGCGAAACGCGCCATGTGCGCCATGTCCAGACTGTCGTCCGCCACCACCACGCCACCGTGACCGAGCATCGCGCCGATGCCGGCGAAAGCTTCGTAATCCAGCGGCGTGTCGAATTGGTTCGGCGGCACCCACGCGCCCAGTGGCCCGCCCACCTGGGCGGCTTTCAGCGGTCGGCCACTGGCGGTGCCGCCGCCGTAGTCGTCCACCAATTCGCGCAGGGTCAGGCCGAAGGCCCGTTCCACCAAACCGCCTCGACGAATATTGCCCGCCAGTTGGAAAGGCATCGTGCCCAGGGAACGGCCCATGCCGTAATCGCGATAGAACTGCGCACCCTTGGCCAGAATCAGCGGCACCGAGGCCAGGGTCAGCACGTTGTGCACCAGGGTCGGCAACCCGAACAAGCCTTTCAGAGCCGGGATCGGCGGCTTGGCACGGACAACCCCGCGCTTGCCTTCGAGGGAATCCAGCAACGCGGTTTCTTCACCGCAGATATAAGCCCCGGCCCCGACCCGCACTTCCATATCGAAGGCCTGACCGGTGCCGCCGACATTGGCGCCGAGGTAGCCATTCGACCGGGCAATCTCCAGCGCTTCACGCAGGGTTGCCACCGCTTGTGGATATTCCGAGCGCACATAGATGTAGCCGTAACTGGCGCCGACGGTGATGCCGGCAATGGCCATGCCTTCGATCAGCAGGAAGGGGTCGCCTTCCATCAACATGCGGTCGGCGAACGTGCCGGAGTCGCCTTCATCGGCGTTGCACACAATGTATTTCTGCGCCGCTTGAGTGGCGCGCACCGTGCGCCATTTGATCCCGGCGGGGAAGGCGGCGCCGCCACGGCCGCGCAGGCCTGAATCGAACACTTCCGTCGCGGTCTGCTCGCCGCCAATGCTGACGGCCCGTGTTAAACCCTCGAAACCGCCGTGGGCCCGGTAATCGTCCAGGGACAGCGGCCGGGTAATACCGGCGCGGGCGAACAGCAGGCGTTGTTGGGTTTTCAGATAGGGCAATTCTTCCACCAGCCCCAAGGCCAGGGGATGCGCGGACGACTCGCCTTGCAAGGCATCGAGCACGGACGGCACATCGGCAGCGGTCAGCGGGCCGAAACCGATCCGGCCTTGCGGGGTGTCCACTTCCAATAACGGTTCCAGCCAGTACAGACCGCGAGAACTGGTGCGTTGCAAGTCCTGACCGGCAAGGGCCAACGCCACCTCATCGGCACCGACGGCACGGGCCAGGGAATCACAGGATAGATAGAGGCTCATACGTCCTCCCGGCAAGCATCAAGCAGCGCATCCAGACGCTCGGCACTCAGCCGCGCATGCACCTGACCATCCAGCTCCAGCGCCGGCGAACAGGCACACGCACCGAGGCAATACACCGGCCGCAAAGTGATGCTGCCATCGGCACTGCTGCCGTGATCGTCCAGTTGCAGGCGTTCACGCAACTGCGCCGCAAGCTGCTCGGCGCCGCGACTCTTGCACGACTCGGCGCGGCACAGCCGCAGGATATGCCGCGCCGGCGGCGCAGTGCGGAAGTCATGGTAAAAACTGACCACCCCACGAATCTCCGCCTGACTCTGGTTCAGTGCGTGGGCAATCTCGGGGATGGCGGCGTCGGGGATGTAACCGATGCCCTCCTGAATCTCATGAAGAATCGGCAACAGGGCGCCGGGGGAGCGTTTGTGGCGCTCCAGCAAGCTGTGAAGCATCGGCAGTTGCAACATCTCATCAGGCATACAGCATTCCTCACGGTCACGGACACACCAGAAGGTCGTCGGTTGTCCGAAAGTGTCGGCTGCGGCGTTCACACCACGTCACGGTATCGTGGCATTTTTGGCCGTTGGCCAGGGCACCCTCTGTGGGCGTCTTGTTGTGCCCGGCACGGTCTTCGCCGCACCTCTTCAGGGCATAAATTGCAGCTTGCCACGCTGGCATTGATTCAACTGTACAAAAGCGACGTGCCCGGTTCTTTCCACGACCACCCTTTAAGTCTAGAAGAGCACTGAAGAAGGCGCGCACCGTCTGAAATGTTTTGTGGCACAAGCACTGCACACTCGCCCGCTACAGTGGACGTAGGATGCCGTTCGGCGTGACCTGATCGCAAAGGAGCCAACATGAAGAGAGCCATGCTGCCGGCGCTGGTCATCTTGATCGCCGCTTGAACCCGGTAGTCTTTGAACCGCCACGTCTTATCGTAGGAAGCGATATGCACCTCCTCTATCCGAGTGACCCGTTTGATAAAAAACGTCCTGATGAACAGTACGCTGAAGAGTACGACGCGGTAGTAGCTGCCGGGTTGCAGACCGCACTGTTCTCATTTGAAGATTTCGAAATGGGTGCTTTCAAGACGTCTGTACCGTTCACGCCCGGCGACTCCGTTTTGTACCGGGGGTGGATGCTGACGCCCGACGCTTACGCGGCTTTGGTTGCTCATCTGCGCGACAAAGGCGCGATTGAATTTACCAACGCCACGCAGTACCGACACTGCCATCACTTGCCGCAGTGGTATCCATTGTTGGCTGACTGCACGAGCGAAACCGTGGTGCTGCCCAGCGACGCAAACTTCACTCAGGCACTCGACGGACTGCACTGGCCGGGCTACTTCATCAAGGACTACGTAAAGTCGCTGAATACGGGGGCTGGCAGCCTGGTGGACACGCCCGACTGCATAGCACCGCTGGTTGAGGCCATGCGCCAATACCGTGGCCAGATTGAAGGCGGGATTTGCGTCAGACGAAAAGAGGACTACCTCGAAGAAACCGAGCGTCGCTACTTTGTGCTCCTCGGGCAGGCCTATGGGGCCACTGGTGAAGTGCCCGGGCTGGTGACCGAATGCGCACGACTGATCGACAGTCCCTTTTTCTCGATCGACGTAGTGCTCAGGTCAGACGGCGTACTGCGGGTGGTCGAGCTGGGCGATGGCCAAGTGTCAGACCGCAAGGAATGGTCCGCCGAACACTTTGCCTGGATGTTGAGCCGTGCGGGATGAGCAGGCGACTGATAGAACCTGATGTGTAACGCCGAGGTCGATATCACCAATACCCGGTGCTATTCGCAAGAGCAGGAAAGGGCTGATTTCTGACCCGCTACCCACAGCGGCATCAAAAATCGCTGACTACTTCAGACCGTCGTTAAGCACACAAAAAAGGAGCGACAAATGATTGATTTCAACAACAAGGGATTCTTCAAACTCAAGCAAAACGAAGAATACGCCCAACGCGTGGCCGACCTTTTGCTCGACGGCGAACGCGTCATCGACTCTTATAAATCTATGCGCGACGGCGTGGTCTTCACCAACAAACGCATCATCGCCGTCAACGTCCAGGGCATCACCGGCAGCAAAAAAGACTTCACCTCACTGCCGTACAAAAACATCGTGGCGTATTCGGTGGAAACCTCCGGCACTTTCGACCTGGACTCAGAACTGGAGATCTACTTCTCATCACTGGGCAAAGTGAAATTCGAATTCACCGGCAGAACATCCATGGTCGAAATCTCAAAACTGATCTCCCAACACGTGCTGTGAACTGAGCATTAAAAGCCCCGGAAACCCCGGGGCCCCAACTGGCTAAACACAATCCAACGTAGGAGCGAAGCTTGCTCGCGAAAGCGCCAGCCCAGCCAACACCGAAACCAGCTGACACAACCCCCACCCCTGTAGGAGCAGAGCTTGCTCGCGAAAGCGCCAGATCAGCCAACACCTAACCTAACTGACACAACCCCATCACAAGCAAGCCCATCCCCCAGCCGCTACCCCTCAGCCTTCTCCGCCGCCCGCTTAGGCGACACAGTGCTCGGCCGCCCCCGCGTCAAAACCTTCACCGCATCATCCACCAACGCCTTACTCATCGACGTCAAATAATGCGCAGCCCAGGCGTGAGTGTCCGTGTCCCGGTCGTACGCCGCTTCTTTAGTGAGCGCTTTAGCCAGAAACAGAAAATCAGAAGCCATGGACAACGCGTCGCCAAGCGGCACGTCGCGGGTGACGTGGAACAGGGGATTGTCTGAACAGTAAATGGCCGGGGTCAGGCCGATGGTTTTGAGTTCGGGTTGATCGGTCATTGGGCTTCTCCGGTGTTGGAGAGGCTTTGGGGGAGGGGGGGAGCGTTACGCGATTGGGGATTGCGTAGAGGGGAAAGCCAAATTGTGTACGGATTGATGCTGCGCATTATCAGACTCCTTGATATGAGGAGCTGCCACGTCCGTTTCCACACGAATGGGTGACAGCTGTGCGCGGGGTGGAAAACCGGGAATCAAGGAAACCGGCACGCCCGAAGACGTCCCACGCACAGCCGCCATAACTCACGCCGCAGACACAAAAAAAGCGCCGGCAGACGTGATGGGGGCGCTGTTGCGCCTTGAATTGCACGGGTTTCCACACCCGGTCGCTGAATTGGCAGCGACGGGCCGAAGATTATCGCGCGCTCTCTTTTCATGCAACCTCCGAAAGCCCTAACCAAAGTTATCTTCTGTTGAACTCTCCTGATCGGGGGGGCGTAAAAAATGCCTACAGCTATTTCCGAAACGTCCTATATGCAGCTTCCGCTACCTTCCTTTATCGTTCCCAAGCTAGTGATCAAAGGATAAAAATAACCATATAGCGCCGTAATTGAAGAGTTATTAATTTTTAATTCTGAAATTGCATATGCTCTCAAGCTTTTTCCAAGCTATAAGATAAATGCTGAGACGTTTTTTGAACGAGAGGCTAAACGGATCAGTGGCGACGTACCATTAGTGAAAAAATACAATTACAAAAAAAAGGATGTGGCTCATGGCAACTGTCGAAGCAGGGCTTCGCGTGGTAGGAGGAACAAGTATTGGTAGCGGCTTTGATGACGTGCTTGCGATAGAGAAGACATTGACTCCACAAGTCGTAATTGCTTTGTGTGGTCCTTTGGGGACTCCGCTACATGAGGTTGCTAAAAGTTTTGAAGAGCTTTTGTTGAGCACGGATTACGGCTATGAACATGTGGAGATAATTAGACTAAGTGATGAGATACGAAGTCATAAAAATGTTGGTCCCGAAAGTTCAACTCAGGAACTAATTGAGGCTGGGAATGAGCTGCGCAGAGATCATGGAAATGAAGTATTAGCGAAGCTGGCTGTCAGGAGAATAAGTGTCGCCCGAGCTGCCGAGCAAGCGAAAGCAACCGCTGCAAAAAAATCCGAACATCCCGACCTATTTAAGGATGATGCAGATGATGTTTTAGTGCCGAATGTGACACTTAAATGGTGTCATATTATTGATTCTGTGAAACATGTTGACGAGCTGCGTTTGTTGCGATCGATCTATGGAGAGATGTTGTATGTAGTAGGTGTCTATTCGCCAATAGAAATGCGTATCGCTAGGCTCGAGAGTGAATCAAAGAATGAGCATATCCATGATCTGATTGATCGTGATTCAGGCGAAGAGATTGATCACGGTCAGCGCGTTGAGGATACATTTCCGCAATCCGATTTTTTTCTGCGTGTTGAGAAGACAACCGATTCACATCGAATTAGTAGAGTAAGGCGTTTTTTGGATTTGATGCTGGGGACCGTAATTGCAACTCCGACAATTAATGAGCGCGCAATGTATGCTGCTTTTTCTGCAGCAAGGAATTCGGCGTGCCTTTCCAGGCAAGTTGGCGCTGCAATTACTAGTGTAGACGGTGAGTTGATATCGACAGGGTGGAATGATGTTCCTAAAGCATTCGGTGGGCTGTATCAGACAGAGGGTGATGGACTTAGTTCTGATGAAGATCGTCGTTGTTGGAATATGGGGGGTGGTGTTTGTTCAAATGATCAGGAGAAGAAAGCAATTTCTACCTACATCGTGGATAAACTGATTGAGTCGGATATCATACCTCCTGACAAAAAAGACGCGGCTTTATTAGTTATAAGAAGTAAAACTCAGCTCAAGAGCTTGATTGAGTTTTCTAGGGAAGGTCTGAAGTACCCACCGTTTTTTTGATACTCCAACCATTTGGAGTTCAA